>WTGE01000058.1 GCA_011525445.1 Synechococcus sp. CO36386bin_37 | reverse complement strand
CAAGGATGGGGCTGCAAAGCTGTTGTGTGAGTGCATTGAGAAGCTTGACTTCGTTCAGTTCCTGGTCTCCGCGCAGGCCAATCAAAACGGGCTGCTCATTTCCGGATTCAAGCTTGGCGAGCAGTAAGAGAACCTTCACAACCTGGCTGGGATGGAGTGACTGCGCTTCGCAGAGCTGATCAATTGTGATTTGCCCTGGCGTTGCAATGAGCTTTTGTTCTCCTGCTGGTAGGGGCACTGCAGGTGTTGGGGTAGAGATAGCTTTCTCTTGATTCGCGGCGTACTCACCATCTGGACTGGTGAGAATCAGATCTTCGCCCGCGTCCGCTGTCACCATGAATTCCTGAGATGCGGCTCCGCCAATCGCTCCACTGTCAGCATCCACTCCGACGGTTTGAAGACCACAGCGTTGGAAGATACGGACATAGGCCTTATCCATCTGGTTGTACATATGACTGAGATCTTTTTCGTCTGTATGAAACGAATAAGCATCTTTCATGATGAACTCACGTCCTCGCATTAGACCAAAACGAGGACGAATTTCGTCCCTGAATTTGCTTTGAATTTGATAGAGAGTGACTGGCAGCTGTCGGTAAGACCTCAGAAGATCGCTGGCTAGCTCCGTAATGATTTCTTCATGGGTGGGGCCGAGGCCGAGGGAACGTTTTTGGCGATCCTCGAGGTGAAACATGATCCCTTCCCCCGCTGTGTAGCCCTGCCAACGGCCACTTTTTTCCCACAATTCAGCTGGTTGGAGTTGAGGGAGCAGTGTTTCAAGAGCTCCCACTTGATTCATTTCTTCTCTGACAATATTCATTACTCTCTGCAGCACTCTCCACATCAAGGGGAGATAGGCATAGATTCCTGCTCCAACGCGTCGGATATATCCTCCACGAATCAGCAATTGTTGCGAGGCGATTTCGGCGTCGGCGGGAACATCCCGCAGCGTCACCAGCATCAGGCGGGAGACGCGCATGGCGATAAGTGCTGAACAGGAATGGAAACTACCACCGCTGCAAAAAGAGGTCGCTTCAGGAAGTGTCCTGATCGCCTGGAACTAAGCTGGCAACCTGAGTCTCAGCTGCTACTGTCAGTCCGGTCCAGCCAGTCCTAAGTCGGTCTCATGTTTCCTCGGTCGATCGATAGTTCTGGTTCTGCTATAGAAGAGTCCTCTCATTCAGGCGAGAATTTTGAGGCTGTGATTTCAAATTCGGAAACATTAGTTTCTATCGATGATGTCCAGAAATCTTTGAATCGATCGAGAGCCTCTGTTTATCGCTACACCAATACAGATCCTCGGAATTTAAATCCTCCTTTCAATTCTCGAAAGTTAAATCCTGAATATCGGAGTGATCAAAAAGACCCTCTCCTCTTTCATCCCAATGAGGTTGCCCGTTTTGCCAAGGACGTTCTCCGGATCAAAGAGGTTACTGTTGAAGTCCTCAGCTCTCCTTCCACTGCAACTCAGCAAGTCTTGAGTGCCATTCTTGAAGAATTGCGTCAGATTCGTGCGCATCTTGACGATCTTCCGAATGCACCTTCTGAACTTTCTGCACGTCGTGAGCGGCTTGATAGACCTGCTGCTTAGACGAAAGTAGTGCGATAATAATTTTTTATATGCCCTCGGCCGAGAGTCTTCAAGTTTTTTGATTCTCCAGGCAGAAGGTCCAAGCAAGTCCTAGCCGAATGTCCTAATTCCTGTCTGAATGGACCCCGAACCTGCCCGCGAACATTCCTATCAACCTGTCTTCCAATTCGCAGCTCCAGTATTGGCTGTCTTGGGTTTCATCCTTGCTCTCACCAGCCTCGGAGTTCCCCTGGCTGCAGTCTTGACTGATCGCCCTTCACTGGGTTCCTCGACCCCCTTCACCGCGCAACATCGCCATGGATCTGAGGTCTTTGCCTCCTTCGCCCTCACCAGGTCTGCTGAATCTGATCGTTGAGATTCCAGCAGGAAGTTGCAATAAATATGAATTCTCCGAAGACGTGGGAATGATGGCCCTCGACAGAGTGCTTCATCCTTCCATTCGCTATCCCTTCGACTATGGATTTGTTCCCAACACCCTTGCCGAAGACGGATCACCGCTTGATGCCATGGTGATCATGGCCGAGCCAACTTTCGCAGGTTGTTTGATTAAAGCCAGGCCGATAGGAGTGCTCGACATGGACGACACAGGACATTACGACGGGAAGATCCTCTGTGTGCCCGTGGCTGATCCCCGTCAGTCAGCAATTATGAGCATTCAGCAGATTGCTCCCAGCCAACTCGAAGACGTCGCTGAGTTCTTTCGAACTTACAAAAACATGGATGGCCGTGTCATTTCGATTGGAGGGTGGCGTGACTCAGATGCCGTTGCTCCCCTGCTGGAGAAATGCATTGAAGCGGCAATCGGCTAAGCGATCAGGAGTGTGAATCAGGGTTTTCGAGGCAAGTTCTTCATCGAAGGCGTTTTTGGGCTCTCACTTCTTGTAAGTTGGTTCGCGCCTAGATTGTGAACGACCCGTGCCCACCATCCGTTTTGATCAGGAAGGCCAACAGGTCGGTTGCATCGAAGGAGCGAACTTACGCAAGGCAGCTCTCTCATCTGGAATCAACCCCTACAAGGGTTTGAGTAACCTCAACAATTGTGGAGGGGTTGGTCAGTGCGGCACCTGCGTTGTTGAGGTCCTTGAAGGTGCCCAGAATCTTTCGCCTCGCAGCGACGTTGAAGAGGTTTACCTTGCCGATCGCCCTGCCAACTATCGGCTCAGTTGCCGCACCAGCGTCAATGGAGACGTGACTATTCGCACTCGTCCCGAGGAGGGTGTGGGCAAAGGTTCCAACAGCCTTGTTGGAGCCTTGAAAAACTTGTTCGGACGTTGAGTTTGGTGTCAACCCTCAAAATCTTCAGTTATGCACGTTGTTCAACCTGCAGGAAGGCTTTGTTGTGGCTTGACTCCAATCGTGTTCACTACGAGTTGGTTGATATCACTCTCGACCCACCTGATCGATCGCGTCTGGCTCGAGCTCTTGATCAGCTGGAGCGACGACAACTCCTCATCAATACAAGTGGTCAGAGCTACAGAGCTCTTGGTGCCGGTGTCGTGAAAGCTATGAGTGATGAGCAGGTTTTGGATGCTCTGGCTGCTGATGGTCGCTTGATCAAGCGACCTTTTGTTGAGCTTCAATCGGGCCAGTTTTTGGTGGGGTTCAAACCCGAGGTTTGGAGTCAGGTTCTTTTGAGTTGAAATTCAGCCCATCGAGCTCTGTAATCAGATCGTCGACACCGCCTTGCGAATGGAGCTGATCCATACTAGTACGCTTGAACTCTTCCAGGAACGCTACTAAGAGCTCTTGGCTTCGCTCCAGAACAACGCCCTGTTCGAGTGTGCGAGCGAGCTCTTCCCAAAAACGATCCAGAGCTTGGATGCCCAAATCCTCCAAAAGTAGATCTTTTTGTCCAAGACGGTCTCCTGCACTTTTTGAGAGTCCCAATAACGAATCAACCATCCCTTGAGCGAGCTGACGACTCAGTTCGGTTTCTGCTTTCTGCAAGCCCGGGAGCTCCTTCAGAGGTGTCGGTACGACCAAACCATCCAGATTCCGCTGTAGGGCGTGACCGACCAATGCAATCAACTGTGGACGCATCCCTGGGCCGACCTGCGTGAGTATCAACGGCAGCCAAAGACGTAGCAATTCAGCGAGTTCACGTTCTTCGTTGATCTCTACGGACTGATGGCTGCAAAGTCGAAGAATTTTGTCTGGGAGATTTGGAGAGCGAACCATGCTCTGCATGGCATCAAGAATTCTCAGAGTAATCACTTCAAACAATTCCAATGCGAGAACGGCAACAACACCGCGACTGACAGCTGCTCGCAAAGGTTCGAGATCGAGAATCTGAGCATGGGTTAGACGTTCCGTGACTGGTACGATTTGCAAAACTCGCCAAAAAGGGATTAATAAAGGCAAATCTATCCAGCGTCTTAAAAACGCATCTCTCCAGGCAATGGCTGGGAAACGGCGCTTTAGGCGAATGGCGCGAACCAGAATGTCGAGCAAAAAGAGAACTTGAAACGGGGTATCGATTTGCCACGACAGGTTGATGGGTCTTCCGTTTTCGTCAATCCCGCGCCAGTAGTTGGTTTCCGCCAAAGGAAGAATTTTGGTGGTCCAAAATTGTTTTTCCTGCTTCCAGTCGTGGCTGTTCAAATAGCGGTCGCTGAGAAGGTAAGCCGCCGCCTGTTTGGCTGAATCCATTTCAGCTCGTGCTCGAAGGCGGTTCTTCAGTTTTTCAAAAGCACCCACATTGCCTGAGCTGATGAAGGGGTTCTCGTCAATTAATTGGCTATTGATGACGACCATTTCAAGTCTCAGTTGTCTTGAGGCTTGACTGTTGATTCCCTGTTCCGCTGCAGTGGTTTCGAGTCTGCGGAAGTGCTTGATGTAGGAACTTGTATCTCTGTGAGCTTCGATGCCTTTCAACGGGTCATAGAGAGGCGTGAGGTCGGGCAGCCAAGGCAGCGGTAACGCCAAGTTGACCGAGGGGAGGGGGTAAAGGGTCCTTTGCAGCCAGAAATTGCGAAGCGGTATGTAGGTGACATCAAAGATCACCCAGATCAAGTTGATCAGTGCAATCAGGGCTATGACCTGATCCCAGCGATTCCAGAACAATTGGATGTTGCGGGGTTTCGCGCCCTGCCAGCGGGGTCTGACCATGGATCAACGTGCCTTGTTTCAGGCTAGAAGCACAGGCTGATCCCGCCTATCGTGACTTCAGGATTGAAGCAAGGTGCCTGTTGGCAGATATGCAACACAAAAGCCGTTCTGGCGACGACCGGCCTTTTCCCAGTGACCCCCAAGATGTTCGCGACAATGATCTGAGCAAAGACCCAACCAAAAAACGTGGTCCGGGAAATCCACTTTGGGATTTTTGGGCACCGGTGATTTTCACAATGGGTCTTTATTTCGGAATTCGCCACTACTTGGCTGAAGCACGTTTCATCCCCTCTGGATCCATGTTGCCTGGATTGCAGATTCAGGATCGTCTGCTGGTTGAGAAGCTCACTTACCGCGGACGTCAGCCTCAGCGGGGTGAAATTGTTGTCTTCAACTCCCCCTATGCCTTTGACCCCGCACTTCGATCAACAACGTCACCGCCTCCCTTTCAATGTGTTCTTGCGAATATTCCATTGGTTGGTTTATTCCCAGGTGTCGGGAATTCTGCTTGCGACGCCTATATCAAAAGGGTTGTGGCGGTAGCTGGAGATCAGGTCGTGGTCAATCCTCGCGGTGAAGTGCAGATCAACGGCATTGACATTGACGAGCCTTATGTCACCAACTATTGCTCTCTTGACAAACGTGGCATGAGCTTATGTCGCACCCTCAATGCGACAGTTCCCAAGGGAAAGGTTCTAGTGCTTGGGGATAATCGCAGCAACAGCTGGGATGGACGTTATTGGCCAGGTGGTCCTTTTTTGCCTGAAGAGGAAATCATTGGTCGAGCCGTTTGGCGCTTTTGGCCTTTCAATCGGCTGGGTTCATTGGGAACTTGAGACCACAACTCACCACTTTTCCTCGGATGGACTTGCCGATCCAAGGTTGATTGGCGGCCTTGGGCGCGTGGGGACTCGTACGGCTTTGTTTCCAGATTTGATTTGGGTCAAACAGAATCCAACGGTTGCTTCCAAGAGAGAGTTGTTCCTCGGCTTGACCTAGTACGCGTGAGGGGCCGAAACTAAGCACTTCCCAAAGTTGATTCACACTCCATCCTTGATCGACGATGAGGTGTTCCCAGAGAGCTGGAAGAACTAAATGGTGTCCTGATAGTCCTTTTGAACGTTGGTCCGGGGGCAACAGACACTCTTCATCATCCAAGGGGATTCCATTGACGGCAACGGCGTTGATCCTTCCATCGTTTAGAGCCCGAATTAAGGCTCTGCGGTCGGATTCACCCCCCACGGACGGGGTTACAAACCATTGGAACGATTCAGACTTTTGATGCGTTCGATCTTCTATCAGATGCCACCACCCCACTGTGGCGAGAGGAGGTGAGTTGGTTTGGCTCAACATCTCAACACCATCTGCAGTGGACAGATTCATCAGAACCAGCTTGCGCGTCTTATGGCGGCGTTGGAGTTCAAGAAGTTGCCCTATTGGCAGCGTTTCACTGATCACAGGATCTGCTGGCCACCCTGCCCGCAAGGTCTCCACTCCCTCCCTCAACATCCCCTCGCCTTGCAGGCTTGCGTCATGAGGTGCGATCAGCACAGGTGCTTCACCCATCTCCCCGAGCAGAAGAGCACGATCCAGCAGGTTGGTCGATGGCATCTGCTCTCCATCACACAGGCCGATGGCACCCGCTTCCAATAGATCTGCATGACTGCTTAGCTGCTCACCAGCTCCGCCCTGGCTGAAACTTCCCCACAAATGCACTTTTAAATCACAGTTCTCCAGTTGAAAGCCCTGCAAGGTCTCGGGGCAATCCCTCGGCACAGGCGCCTGGGGAAGAAGCGCAAGCTGTCCATAACCAGCTTGCGCTGCAGAGCGAAGAAGGGTGTGGAGGGTTTCGCCGGAACCTGTAAATGGACTCGGAAGGCTTGAGTGGGGGTCCACAAGGCAGGGGGCAAGAACGTGGTTGGCTCTGTTGATGGCTGCAATACCTTGATCTGAAGCAAGTTCTCGTGCCTGCTGATCCAGAGCAATGAGACGATCACCCTCAAAGAGTGCAGCACCCTTCTCCTGAAGGGATTGATCACTGGCGACTAGGACCCGCACAGGATCCAGCAGCATCGTCTCAGGCATGATTCTCAGAGTGCTCCTGCTGCTGTCCGATCCAGCACCCCACCGAGATGGGATGTGAGATTGAGGCAGCTGACAACTGCAGGTTGGCTGGGATCCTCAGGCATGTCGATCACCGTGACTCCCCCGTTTCCTTGTTTCACGGACCAAATGTCCTTTGGTGCGAGCCCTAACAGATGGCAAAGGATTGTTTTATTGACTGCATCGTGAGCCACAACGAGTGCTGTCTCTGACGCCTTGAGGTCGTCTGCAATTGCATTCCAACAATCCACGGAGCGCTCCCAGACTTCTTGAATGGTCTCGCCTTCGGGCATTTGCACAGTTTCAGGCGCATCTTTCCAGGCCTGAAGGAGGTCCCCCCAGCCGTCACGAATCTCTGATTCCAGTTTTCCTTCCCAAAGCCCATGACCGATTTCCATCAGTCCATCGGTCACGCTGATTGTGACGTTGGGATGTGATTTCAAAATCCCTTCAGCGGTTTCTTTCGGGCGAGACATTGAACTGCTGTAAGCCCGATCAAGCGTGACATTTGCCAGGAAGGAGCGGGCCGCTTCAGCCTGAGCATGACCGTTGTTGTTGAGGGGGATATCAATTTGGCCTTGAAACCGCCCCTGGCGATTCCAATCCGTTTCTCCATGCCTCACCAGAATAAGACGTGCAGCCTTCTTGCCTTTGGCAGGTAGGGCAGGATCCAAGTGGGCAATGCTGTTGAGGCACTCAATCTGAACCTGAAAGTTGTTTGGCCCTGGCGAAAGGTTGAAGACCGACAACGAAGCGTTGTCGAGACGGAGGCGTCTGAAGCCTCTATTGGGCTCGCCCAGCAATACCAGGATTAAGCAGCGGAGTATGGCGTTGTGACCAACCACCAGCACGGTGTCATTTCCTGAGACCGGATGCCGAGTCAACAGCCTCCCCAAAAACTCACGCGCCTGGATCATCAATGCGGGGAATGGTTGATAGCGCGAACCGTCAGCACGGGTCAGCTCAAGCTCTTCCGGTCGTTGACGCCAAGTGGCATAGGCCTCCGGATCCTTGGCGGCGCGTTCATCTGCGGTCAGTCCGCTCCAGGGCTCCAGGTCAATCTCGAGCAAACCGTCATCCAGCACGGGTGTGAGTTCGTCTTCACGAGGACTGATGATTCCGCCTGCTGTTGCGGAAGCACGTTGCAGCGGTGAGCTGTAGGCGGCATCAATGGGCACCTCGGCCAAGGCAAGACCCAGACGCCGCGCCTGGTCTTCGCCGGAGACCGTGAGCGTTGAAAGATCATTCCGCCCCTGGATGCGGCGCTCAACATTGAAGCTGCTCAGGCCATGGC
>WTGE01000257.1 GCA_011525445.1 Synechococcus sp. CO36386bin_37 | reverse complement strand
CATCGGGATAGAGCGTGCCTTGCGCTAGATAATCGAACGGACCGAGGCGGCGGCTCTCCTCTTCAAACACGCGGATGAATTCAGTGCCGATGATCTTGCGTTTTTGTTCTGGATCGACAACACCACCCAGTTTCGCGAGGAAGCGCTCTCGCGCATTGATGTATTCAACATGGATATTAAATTTTCGATCAAAAAAGTCCATTAAAAATTCTGGCTCGCCCTTACGCATGAAGCCCTGATCGATGAACATGCAGGTGAGCTGATCCCCTATCGCCTTTTTCAACAAAAAGGCAAGCGTTGAGGAATCCACACCCCCAGACAGAGCAAGCAGGACCCGTTTCTGACCCACCTGCTCGCGGACTAGGGCAACGGCTTCATCAATAAAGGCGTCGGTTGTCCAATCCGGCTCACAACCACAGATGTGATAAACGAAATTACGAATCATCGCCATCCCGTCAATGGAATGAACCACTTCAGGATGAAATTGAACGCCATATAAACGTCGACTTTGATTCGCGATTGCCGCTTCAGGCGTATTCGCTGTATGGGCCATCCGCACGAAGCCTTCTGGCAGAGCTTCAACGGAATCGCCATGACTCATCCACATCGTGGAGCCGCTGGTCACATTCGTGAGGAGCTCGGTTGGATCATCCACAAACAGTGGAGCCTTGCCATACTCAGCCTTGCCAGTGGCGGAAACGACCTGACCACCAAGCTGCTGAACCATCAGCTGCATCCCGTAGCAGACCCCCAACACCGGAATTCCCAGATTCCAAAGCGCCGGGTCGCAGAGAGGCGCCTCCTCGGCATAGACCGAATTGGGCCCCCCACTGAGAATGATTCCGGAGGGAGCCAAAGCCCTTAATTCCTCAGCACTGGTGGCGTACCCGAGCACAACGGAATAAACCTCGGTCTCGCGGACTCGACGCGCAATCAATTCCGAATACTGGGAACCGAAATCAAGAATGACGATGGCCGGTTTGCGTTGACCTTCACTCAGGACTGATGACATACCGCACTTGGACCGAAAAAACGGCTACTAAACCTTCAGTCTCTTCAGCGTAGAGAAGGATCAAAACCTCCCTCTTTCGATTCCGAATGAATACCAAATCCACAGCGATCCAACTGGGATCGTCCTGTGAATCCGGTCCAACGCATCTGGCGTTGGCGATCAAACAGGGCTGCGCCCACCCGCATGGACCAGGTGCCGTAGCGCTTTAAATACGCCTCGCTCCGAACTTCAACGGCTTTAGCGATCGCTTGCCAGACCTGATCAGCCTTACCGGAATGGTGCTGCTGAAGCTCCTGAAGAGCCGCTTCCATCGACGCAGCTCCCAAAAGATTCTGTATCAACTCAACGCTGAGACCTTGTTGCAGGGCAATCGCGGCGAGAACTTCTAAACGGCCATCAGCCAGATGGTGATGGGTGTGAAAAATGCCACCAGCCAACTTGACCAGCTTTCCGTGGTATCCAAGTAACAACAGATCGCTGACCCCCGCTTCGGCACTGGCAACAAGCAGAGGCCCAATCCAGTTTCCTGCCTTCAGCACAGGCTGATGCTCCGAAAGACCCAGTTCACGCGCAAGATCCAGTCCATTCTCTCCAATGACGAGGGTCAGTGATCCACAAAAATCAGGCGCAGAGGCGATGTCCTTCAGTGCATCAAGGCTGATGCGCAGCTGATCGGGCGAAGCACTCGATTGCACTTCAGCCTGGGTACCGATCAACGCCAAACCATCCACAACGCCGAAAGCAGCATTGCTGGTGCGTTGAGCCAACTCACGACCACGAGGAAACACGATTTCCAGCTGCAAACACCGACCGGAAGGAACCAAATGGCGCAGATTCCTCTCCAATAAACGGCGAGCAAAGGTAGACGCACACAGCTCTCCACCATGCCCCTTTCGGCCGATCCCTTCTCCGGGCACGATCTCGATCCAACCGCTTTCAAGCTGACACCAGCGCGCCTGAACCCAGATTTCCAAATCTCGCGTGAGATCAAGCCCGGGGCCTGGATTGCATCGGCTGATCGCAAGGGCTTGCTCGCCATCGAGCAAAGGAGCTGCCGATTGCACCGATACGTGCAGACGCTGAGCCCGACCGGGGATCTCAAGCGCTTGAGGATCCTCGAGAGTTTGGCCACACAGCACTTGCGTCGCTGCTCGTGCTGCAGCGGCAACCCAGACTGGAAGCGTCAGTCCTTGCTGATGATCAGACGATGCGTATGAGATGCCGAATGGGATGCGGATCGTTTTTTAGAATGAACGATTGGCGCTCTTCCGGACGTGCAGGACAAGCTCACCCTGATGATCCCCGGACCGACCCCGGTGCCAGAAACGGTTCTGCAAGCGATGGGACGCCATCCAATCGGGCACCGCAGCGGCGAGTTTCAGTCCGTGGTGAAACGGACCACCGATCAGCTGCGCTGGTTGCACCAGACCCAAAATGATGTGCTGGTGATCACCGGCAGTGGCACAGCCGCCATGGAAGCTGGAATCATCAACACTCTTAGTCGTGGAGATCGGGTGATCTGCGGCGATAACGGCAAGTTCGGCGAACGCTGGGTGAAGGTGGCGCGTGCCTACGGCCTGGACGTTGACGTGATCAAAGCGGAGTGGGGTCAACCCCTGGACCCCGATCTGTTCAAGGCCGCGCTTGAAGCAGACACTGATAAACAGATCCAAGCCGTGATACTGACCCACTCCGAGACATCCACAGGGGTGATCAACGATCTTGAAACGATCAGCGCTCATGTCACAGCCCATGGCACAGCGCTCACCATCGTCGATTGCGTGACCAGCCTTGGTGCAACGAACGTGCCCATGGATGCCTGGAACCTGGATGTGGTCGCATCAGGGTCACAAAAGGGTTACATGATGCCGCCAGGACTGAGCTTTGTTGCCATGAGTGAACGGGCTTGGACGGCCTATGAGCACTCTGACTTACCAAAGTTCTATCTGGATCTAGGCCCATACCGAAAAACAGCCGCCAAAAACAGCAATCCCTTCACACCTGCCGTGAATTTGTACTTCGCTCTTGATGCTGCATTGGAGATGATGCAAGCAGAGGGCCTTGAGGCCATTTTTGCCCGTCATGCTCGACACCGCGATGCAGCGCAAGCTGCAATGAAAGCCATCGGACTCGATCTGTTCGCTGCCGAGGGCTATGGCAGTCCTGCCATCACCGCCGTTGCGCCAGCAGGGATTGATGCGGAACAACTTCGTAAAACCGTCAAAGAGCGCTTTGACATTTTGTTGGCCGGCGGTCAAGACCATCTCAAAGGAAGCGTGTTTCGCATCGGACATCTCGGTTTTGTCTGTGATCGAGATGTTTTGACGGCAGTCTCAGCCATTGAATCCGTCCTTCATTCGCTTGATTTGCACAAGGGGACGATGGGTGCTGGGCTCAGTGCTGCATCGGCTGCTTTGACCTAGCACTCAAAACTGATCATCGACTGAAACCATTGCAAGAGATACAGTGAATTTATTGCGGGTGTAATTCAGCGGTAGAATGTCAGCTTCCCAAGCTGGACGTCGCCGGTTCGAATCCGGTCACCCGCTTATCAGGATCTCGGCTTAATCAACTGCAACACCTGTGGGCCAACGGTCCCAGCTCGACGCTCTTGTTCAAGGCCTTTCAAGATTAGAGAACCAGACGAAGAAATATCCCCTGCCTCGGCAGCACTCCGAGCCTGCTGAAACAAATTATCAGCATTTTCAAGATGCTCCTTTTTTTGTGTGGGAGCTGATTGAACCATATTTAAATTTTTGCTTAGGACCGTCGTCAACATTTAAAAAGATGCTTAAACATATTATAACGAATGAATCAAATACCTAAAAACACCTCAAGTACCTGGCTCTTCAATGTTGCCTCCTAGCTCAGCGATCTGACCACGAAGAGTCTCGCATCGAATGCGATCGCCGCGTGTCATGGCAACAGCAAGAGCAAATTCAAGTTTCTCGAGCTGATGACCACCCTCAAAAAAACTCTGATTTGTAGTGGAAGCAGTACATGAAGGCACCGAAGCTGGGATGGAATGCATGCCAGCAGTCGGAAATCTGACGGAACTGTGGGCCATTGATCTCTTTATTTAAATTGTGCCACCCGTCACAGGGGTTACGCGACTAAATCTTGCTCCGAGAACACAACAGAACCGGATGCATCAATCCCGCACGGCTCAGAACGAACCAATCGATCTCTGCAATCGGTCAACAGACGATCCACTTCATCTAATCGATCAATATCATCCTTCGGCATCACATTGACTTCAGACGACTGATGTTTCAACTGAAGCTCCAAACTCTCAAGGCGATTTTCAAGCTGGATCAAGCGCTGCGATAGGGCATGAAGCGTTTGAGCAACATCCTCAGCGGTTCGCGTAATGCGGAAAGAAACGGACTCAGCCATCAACCCAACAAGTCATGAGGACCCGATGAGAGCACATCTCAACCATTCGATCCAGACTGAAGGACACAGTGCAGCGTGGTGTTCATGCCTCCAATCACAACGGTGCTCATTTATCTCCTGGCCGGAACGGGCATGGGCTTGTTAGCCACACGCACTGGAATTCCTGCTGCGCCACTTGCCGGTGCACTCATTGGAGCAGCATTGGTCAGCATGAGTGGAAAAGTCGAGGTCGCTCAATGGCCCACAGGAACAAAAACAGGTCTTGAAATCGCCATTGGCACAGTGATCGGCACTGGTCTCACGCAATCCTCCCTTGCTCAATTGCAACAGCTCTGGAAGCCCGCTGTCTTGATCACACTCACGCTGGTTCTGACGGGCATTGTTGTGGGACTTTGGAGTAGCAGGCTGCTTGGCGTTGATCCTCTCGTCACTCTCCTGGGTGCTGCACCTGGGGGCATCAGCGGCATGAGCTTGGTGGGGGCCAGCTACGGCGTTGGCGCAGCCGTCGCTGCGCTCCATGCCATCCGATTGATCACAGTTCTATTGGTGATTCCAGTTGTGGTGAAGCTGCTCACACCACTCGGTCTCGGTGATTCCTGAAACAGACCTAGACAGAACGTTCTCAATCGATACGTTGTCGTTAACAGCATCATTAGCCCTGCCATGGCCCGTCTGCGCCACCGCCTAGCGCTTTTATTGCCCCTGGCCGGACTGGCTGGACTCTCACTCCTATCTCCCCCCATTGCATTCAGTTCTACTGACTCAGCTGCAAAAGGAGCAAAGATCTACTGCTTCATGCGGAGCAATGGCAACGGACACAAAGTGAGCTGGGATGCGTCCTACGCGGTGATCAAGCGTCAAAAAGGAGGAATGTTCAAAACATCCCCAGAACATGCTGCAGTGATGATCACCGAAGCTGTCGTCAAGGATCCAGGAAGCTACCCCGATTGCGGTCGGTACCTCGGTGATCTGTTTGGCGGCTCAACAAATTCATCCACCCTGAAAAGTACGCTGGATTCCTTCAGCACTTCCACGTCTCAAGAATCAACGCCGTCATCTTCCGATTGGAACGACGACGAGCGCTACAGCTACTGACTACCACTTCAATGCGCTTGATTCCCGTTCTGATGGCTGGTGGTTTGCTTCTCAGCGGTTTGGGTTGCAGCAGCCGGTCAGAACCGAAGCCCGACGGAACCTCCTCTCAGATTTCCGTTCATGACTGCATGTCAGAGCTGGATCTGAATCAACTCGAAACAGCATTGAAACGTTGCAACAAGGTCGTCAATGCCCACAGCGATCAGCTAGCTGCCCTTACGGATCGCTCACTGCTGCTCACGCTGATGGGTAAAACGGATCAAGCCTGCGCCGACGTCTTCAAAGCTTTGGAGCTTCTGAGTCAGAGCAGTGTTTCCACCGACCCCATGGTGGTCCACGAACTGAATGTCCGTCAGAAATCCTGCAAACAACGGGAGACCATCATCGGAAGAGGCTGACGTTCAATGCTCTTGCGAAGTGGTCCAAGCAAGAGCTCGATCCGTTCCGCCTTACTCGCCACCAGTCCATCCACGAGTTGATCGGCAAGTCCTAGTTGAAGCCAGTGACTGGTTAAGCCTCCATGCATGCCAATACGGTGACATCGATCCTCAGCCTGGTCGATGTCACCAGGAGTCCAGGGACGCTCCAACAGAACAACATGCTGAGCGCGGTGCAACGTAAAACCGAGTCCACCGGTGGCGAATGTCGACAGCAGTAAATCGGTCTCTCCAGCCTGAAAACGATCCACAGCAAGCTGACGCTGGTCAGGCTTCTGGCGACCTGTCAGCAACACACCACCCAAGCGTTCTTTGATCAAAATCAAGGGAGCGACGAAACTGCTGAACAAAACAATCGGCATGTGATCTCGTCGCAGCCGTTGAATTAAATCCTCCGCTGACGGCAATTTAAATTCAGCTGCAATCTTCCGCATCGCGGTCAACACAGCCAAGGATTCAGCATCCGATCGCACCAAGCCAGCAGCCACACGTTGGCGATAGTCATCAATAACCAGCCGCAGCCGGTAATCAAAACCTTTCGCTTCCTCCTCATGCAAATCAATCGCTTGAAAACGCCTTTGTTTCGGAGGAAGATCCAGAATCTGCTGCTTACGGCGACACAAAACCAGCGGTCGCGTCAATCGCCTCAACTCATCCAATCGGCTGGCACCAACAGCCTGCCAACGCTGTCTTCCCCCCTGCTCACGAAAATGCCCCTGACAAAACAACTCCTCAAAGGAGTGCTGATCGCGTGCGATGGGGTGGTCCATCGCTGTTAACAACGGGTAAAACTGATCAGGACGCCCATTCTTCATGGGTGTTCCTGTCAGCATCCAAATCACGCGTAAGCGTGGATGACGCGCCAAACGCAGAAAGCCCTGGGTGCGTTGGGCTCGAAGCGTCTGGGCGTAATGAGCCTCATCAACCAACAGCAAAGTTCCCGCCTCAGGGAGCTCAGAAGGAAGTCGGGCCCAGCTGCAAAGTTCTAGTTCTGTCTCCAACTCAAGCGCCTCAGCCTCACGGCGCCAATGGGCATGCAATCCCACAGGGGCCACAATCAACAAGCGCAATGGCAAGGAACGCAACAAAGCCCTTGCCGCCAAAAGAACAGTGAGGGTTTTACCGAGTCCCATCTCATCAGCCAGGATCGCGCCGCGACGCGCCAACAACCAGCGAGCCCCGGAACGCTGATGAGCCATTGGCAAACGTCCATCACTTAAGCGTTGATCAAGATCAGCGTGAGCAATCAGCTCGTGATGAGGAGGCAGCGGAGGCAAGGGGTGTCGATGCCAGTGAACCCACCGCATTAAGTCCTCGTCAACCCGAAAACGACGCTCTAAACGCTGTAGAAGAGTTTCAGCGGAAGCGAGAGGAAATTCCCAACCATGACGAGAACCCCGCCACACACCCCGTGGACGAATCCTGCGGATTTCTGCATGGGTGACCGCATCGAAAGGATAGCGAACCTGCACCAATCCAGACGGAGACAATCCCAGTGAGCAGGCTGTTGATGATGAATCCGTCATACCAACAATCTGGAAACAACCTTAACCGGCTAGCCCACCTGATCAAACGCGATCCCCCAAGTCAAGAGCTTGCCGCAACGCAACAATTGCAACGTTCGACACATTGACAAAGAGGATTTCACGGCAAAATCTATTCATCCGGGGTGTTTGGATGCACAGCAGGGATGCGGTTTTCCTTGAAGATCTCTGTCCCAAACTGCGTAAACGACGATGGCGTCAATCTCTTCATCTTCATACAGGCAATCGGTGCATCTATTGCGGAAAACCGTCTGAATCAATAGACCATGTTTTCCCCATGAGTCGAGGTGGGATGAGTGTTACTGAAAACTGCGTGCCGGCATGCTTGTCCTGCAATGGACTCAAATCAGATGCAGAGGTGTTTGATTGGTATCGACGTCAACGCTTCTACGATCCAAGACGTGCTATGGCAATTCGCGCCTGGATGGATGGTGATTTACGCCTCGCAGTCAGACTTTTGCAATGGGCCCAACCCGAGCACATTCAAAGTTTGAAGTCAGATCATGATCATAAGTGGGATTTACGTACAGCCTGATCACCACACCTGACAGGCTTCTGCAGAGTTGTGCTGCTGACAGATCGAAGCACGTTGCTCAGGATTGTCAGGAGCCATCAGAAATGCTCCTGTCACTAGAGCTGCTGCCAACAGCCCCGAAGCGGTTTGTGCCAGTGCCCTTTCGGAAGCACGGACTCGATCCCGGGACACCCTTCTATGGGGCAGCATGGAGC
>WTGE01000016.1 GCA_011525445.1 Synechococcus sp. CO36386bin_37 | reverse complement strand
GGCAGCGGCGCAAGGGACGCCGGCAATTGCTGCGGCGTCTGCAGGAGGCTGCAGCCCTCGCCGAGGACCTGCGCAACAGCGGCGTGCCTCTGCTGAACAACCAGGATCCGCTGCGCCTGATCCTTCACACGGGCCAGGCGGGAATCACCGGCCTCGAGGCGGATGATTGGTTCCTGCCCCGCGGGTTGGTGGGCGAATTGCCGGAACCAGCCAGCCTCACCTTCTGCCTGGGCCTGGGCCGACACCGAGGCCTCGCTCACCAGATCCAACGAAACTGGCAGGCGCTGCTGAAGAGCACACCCAACCGCAATCCATTGCCGCCGTTCGAAGCCCCACCACTGCCGCTGGTGAGCGCCACAGCGCAGTCACCCATGGAGGCTTGGAATGCAGAGCATCGGGGCGTGGATCTGAAGGATGCCGAGGGATGCGTGGCAGCGTCATTGCTCTGTCCGTACCCACCGGGAATCCCCCTGCTGATTCCCGGTGAACGCCTGGATCGCAACCGGCAGGCCTGGCTCCAGCGACAGCAGGCGTTCTGGGGAGATCAAATACCGAACACACTGTCTGTGGTGGCCAGGGGGTGAAATCCAGCGCCAATGGCGCTTCAATCCGAGCATTCGGGGGCGGCGGATGAAACCTCTGGCATGGCTAGTGCTGACATTGTTGGTGTTGGTGGCACCTGCCATGGAGGCCAGCCCCAGCGGTGAGGAATTCATCATCGAGACCATCCCGGAAGCGCAACTCAGGTCCCTGCCAACACCGCTCCCCAAGCCGGTTGCAACCCAGACGTCCGCCCCGAGCAGACTGATCCAGGTGGTGCAGGGCGCTGCAAGCTGGTACGGGCCCGGGTTCTACGGACGAACCACCGCCAGTGGTGAACGCCTCCGCAAGGGAACCTTGACCGCTGCCCATCGAACCCTGCCCTTCGGCACCAAGGTGCGGGTCACCAATCTGAGCAATGGCCGAAGCGTTGTCGTGCGAATCAACGACCGTGGACCGTTTCGGTATCACCGCGTGATTGACCTCGCCCATGGGGCAGCACAGGAATTAAGAATGATGCAAGCCGGCGAGGTACCGGTTCAGCTCGAGATCCTCAAGGAGAAAACAAAAAGAAATTAGAAATCAGGTGACAAAAAAAAAGACCGAACTAGGGTTAAAAGATGTTGGCCAAATACGGCATGACGACATCAACAGCTCTCAAGCCGCTTTCGACAGGCCTGATCAGAGCATCTGCAGGTCTTAATCTCTGCCACGAAAATGCAGATGAACTGTTTAATAAAAGACCAGAAATAGATTTCATACAAATCCACCCTGAGCACATCATCCAAGAAGAAGGCGGCACTTACAGAGAACAACTAGACGCCTTGCGGCATCACTACAACGTGATTATGCATGGCTTCGGATTATCAATCGGGTCATCCGCGCCACTTGATAGAGAGTACCTCCTGCTCGTAAGAGATCTACTCAAGGAACATCCAGAGGCCGTGTTCTCAGATCATTTCTCCTGGAGCTCACTCTCCAAGCATCACTTCCACGACCTGATTCCCTTAATTCAAAACAAAGAAACGGTCGATTATATGGTCGAAAGAATTGATACCGCACAGGAGATCATCGGCTCACCAATACTCCTTGAAAACATCAGCAGCTACATGAGATACAAAGACTCAACAATGAGTGAATTTGAGTTCATCAATGAAATCACCCGAAAAACCGGTTGTTACGTTCTGCTGGACGTAAACAACATTTGGTGCAATGCAGTGAATTTCAAGGAAGACCCGTTAGAGGTGATCGGGACTTTGGAGAAAGACTCTGTCAAGGGTTATCACTTAGCCGGATGCAGCTTGGAAAACAAAGGAAATGGCCCGGTTTACATCGACTACCACAAGGAAGCTGTACACGACGAAGTTTGGACCTTGTATCAAAGTTGTCTAGAACAGTTTGGACCCTGGCCGACGCTACTGGAATGGGAGAACAACGTGCCTGAACTCGAAAGGACGCTGCAGGAAGTTGAGAAAATAAACAAGTGCCTCCGCCCCTACGCCATCGGAGTCGAGTCATGAGATCACCCCAGATTGTCCGTCTGCAGCAGCAGTTCCTAGCAAGTCTCCATGACAAGCCACGGCCATGGCTGATTGATCAGATTATTCCTGCACCAGGCTTCGAAAATGCAGAGGAAATTTTAAAAATTTACCTGCACCGAGCCAAAGCAAGAACAGTAGACCCACTTAACAGCATTTACAACTGCTTGAGATGGTTGATTGGAGAGGCAGCTTTGCATCAACTAATCGACAAGTTCTATGCAGACTCCATGGGAGAACCGCTAAATTCTCAGACCATGGCTACAGAATTCGGTGCATTCATCGGCAATCTGAGCCAAGAGGAGATGACAAAAGCGACATCGGACATTGACGAAAAAAGTGGTAGTGAAACTGATCTTTGTACCGCAATGGTGTCTGCAGCCCTACTGGACTGGCGTTGTCACTGGGTATCGATGATTGAACATCGCTCCGAAGAAAATACGGCTGTCCTCCACAAAAAACTGCTGCATCGATCATCCATGTGGTTAAGACCAAGGATGAACAAAACAACACGACTTTGCACATCAGGTATCGCACTAGACATCTTTTGGAACAAGGCTCAAGCCGACTCAAGCGATAAGTCAATCCCGCATTGCACTGATGGACCGCAGACATTTCTGATTCACGCAGACCAGACACACAAACCTGTCGTGCGAGGTCTCAACAACGATGAAGACCACCTGCTCAACCATTGCGACGGAACACACACCATCGCCTCTCTCTGCCATGAAGCAAAATTTTATGGCAGATCAAAAGAACAAACCTTTGAGCTGATTCGACAACTGATCGATGAAGGTGTCATCAGAAATCTGGACGACTTATTGATCTAACAAGATGGAATCATCATTGAGAACGGTCGAGCAGCTGTTGAGCCAGGTCGAGGCAAAGTTAGGCGCGGCGTCGACCCTTGAACTCCTCAAAAACTTGGGCGCACACCCAACACAGCTTGACTCTGGCGCACCGCCGGACATCGGAGCCGTCAATCCAGAGTCCCGAATCATTGTGGTGGGAGCAGGCGTCGCAGGACTGGTCCTGACCTATGAGCTGGCACAAAGAGGCGCAAATGTTGAACTTTGGGAGGCGACAGCACGAGTCGGAGGGCGAAACAGAAGCATCAGACATGGAGAATGCTTGGAAGAGATCGGTCATCCCAGCCAAATTTGCAATTTGCCCCATGAGGGGTACCTGAATGCAGGACCTGGGCGAATCTCACATCACCATCGTGCAGTTTTGCACTACTGCAGAAAATTTGCTCTTTCACTGAAGCCGTATCAAACGTTAAATCGTGCTGCATTACTGCATCGATATTTTCCAGACGTGCAGCAGGATCTGGTGGTACGAAATCGTCAGGTTCAATTTGATGGACAGGGAAGAATCGGAGAACTGGCAGCCAAAGTAGGTCCATGGTTGGCCACAGACGGCCCTGTGACACCTGAGTTGGCAGACGCGATGCGCGACTGGTTGCACGACAACTTTGAAGTCACCGAACAAGAGGATGGGGAGTGGCGTTACCGGAGCAGTGGACGAGCGGGATATCAACAACAACGAGGAGGTGCAAAGGATCAGGGCGTGCCCGAAAAACCACTGTCTCTGGAACAGCTCCTGGGCTTACGACTCTGGTACGACGATCCACGCCGAAGTCCAGATGTCATCGACGAACAACTCAGCATGTTCGAACTGGAAGGTGGAAACGATGCTTTGGTGCGTGCACTCGCCGATCAAATCAGACCAAGAGTGAAGCTCAATCGCGAACTGAAGAGAATGAGAGTCAACAGTGATGGAACAGTCGCATTAGTTGCAGACGACAAAGAATATGGACAGATCAAAGCAGAAGCTGACCGGGTCATCCTGGCCATTCAACCCCAGGTGATGGCAGAGATGGACCTGGAGTTACCGCAAACGATCAAAGATGGACTGAAAGATCTCCCTGCACGATATGCCGTCAAAGTTGCCGCGTGGATGAAGCGACGATTCTGGGAGGACGATTTAGCCATCTACGGTGGAATTACATTCACCAACATGCCGAACCAACAAATCTGGTACCCCAATAGTGGATTTCATGATCAACGCGGCGGCCTTCTAGTTTTGGCCTACGCAGCCTTGAATTATGGAAAAACATTGGGGGAACTTCCTCCTCAAGAACGTTGCCAAGCCACAGTTGCCCTGGCCAAACGAATTCACCCACAAATCACGGAAGAAATTGACGAGGATTCATTGATTACCATCGCTTGGCAGAACATTGCTCATATCCGGAGCCCATGGGTGGCCTGGACTCCCGATCGCTATCAACGCTGGTTCAAGACCATGACACAACCAATGAATTCCGTTGCTTTTGCTGGTGACTGGTGCAGCCACTTACCAGCTTGGCAGGAAGGAGCCATTCGTTCTGCATACTCCTTGCTGGCGTGGGCCACAACATGAAAGAGAGCAGCACAAATCTTGAGTGGAAAAACCTGACACTCCTATGCTTGCCAACTCTTTCTATCCTGCTGAGTACAAATATCGTTGTAGCCGCATTGTCGGATATCAATCATGCTTTCAAAGGAATTGAGGGCTTAGGAAGTTGGACCTTATTGCTGTACTCGACAACGGCAGCCAGTCTCTCCATCGCGGCTGGAGAACTGGGTGATCGCGTCGGACTCCGTCGGGTGTACGGACAGGGGCTCACGGTCTATCTGATTGGGAGCTGCATCGCTGCTCTTTCCATGAGTGGGCCGATGCTCTTGACAGGCCGAGTGATATCAGGAACAGGTGCAGCTGTTTTGGCCCCAGTTGCTTTAGCTTTTCTGAGCCGAATGTATCAAGGAAAAAGTAAACCAATCGCCTTTGGGTATTGGGCAGCAAGCGTCACGATCGGAACAGTCGCTGGACCAATCCTTGGAGGGTTGATTGAAGCCGTCAGCAGTTGGAGGTGGACGTTCATCGTTGCTGCCATACCTGCACTGCTCGGATTAATCATGATCAAGCAATTACCACAATTCGAGAAGAAAGACGGTACAAACAACCCTTCAATCGACCTGATCGGCATTGGAGGTTTAACAACACTGCCAGCGATTGGATTAATAACCCTCAACTTATCAACTCGCATACCAACAAGCAGCCTGGCCATTTTAGTACTGCTCATCATTGCAATAGGAGTGTTCACCTGGAAACACTTGAACAAAACGGAACATCCCGCCATCCCACTTACAAGACTGAAAACAAGCTCTTGGTGGAGGCCAACAAGCCTACAACTCATTATTCGTATTGTGTTCATGGCAATGCTAGTCATATTGACAAGTTATTTTCACAATATACGGGGAGAAAGTGAAATGAATGCGTCGAGAGATCTCCTGCCGTTCTGCATCGCAGTCGGCATCATGTCATTCTCAAGCGGCTATATCTGCCAGTCACTTGGTGTTCGCAAGCTGCTTCAAAGCGTCTTCCTCTTAGCGACAGCAGGCGCTGCAACGCTGCTATCTGTATCGGCTAGCGGATTTCGCCCACTCGATTGGGTCGGCATCATCACGATCGGTATTTTGGCAGGAAGTACATCACAGCTAAGCCGCCTGGCTCTCTCAAATTTCCCCCCCCAAGAGTCCATGCGAGGAGCATCCTTGAATACTCTAGTCATCAATTTAGGACTAGCATTGGGAGCAGCATACCCAAATATGATTCATGGAATTGTCTCCAATGAACTTCACCTGGGCGGATCCATGAACCTTGTAGAAATGTTATTCACAATGCGTGTTGAAATTATGATCCTTCTCGTACTCTTTCTTGTTGGAACCTGGCAAGCGCGGAAGATCAAAGAGGCATAACAGACTGTTTAGTGCAGGTGAGCAAAATCACTTTCACGCGCCGATACGCTAGCCGTTACAAATTCAACCTCATAGGCAATCACGTCACAATTTCCAGTGTTATGGGCATTATGCAAAAGAGGTGCTTTGTGCGTGACTGCGGTGCCAGGCTTGAAATGAGTTTCACGACCGATTGCCGATGAAACCTCTTCTGGAGTCTTCGCAATATAGTTTGTCAAAGTACCTTCCGACAATTGAATCGTAAGAAAATCGAGATGGTGAAAGTGCCAGCCAGTCTTCTCGCCAGGCTTCAAAACATATTTGATCACTCTCGCTAAACCGCTTTTCTCCAAAACCTCAATGTGGTGTGCGCTATCGGAATCAGAACTTAGAGAATAAAACTGCGAGGCGGAATCGGAAGAGAAAAGTTTTGTGAAGGGGGTATCGGTGTTCAGCGAATCACTCATAGCGAAGGGATTGAAATGTGACTTCACTATGGCAAGGGCTCCATCAAAAGGCAAGCAAGACCATTGCAACCGAATCAACCAGATAAAACATTAACAAAGGATTAGCACAGGAGGACTGAGATAAGCAGTAGCTAGATTTAGGGATGAACAACAGACTCAAGACATGAATTTCATCATTGGAAGCCTGTTTCCGAAAAATGCTGAAGGTAAAGCAAACATACAGCTATCATCCAGATTCGAACAGGTAGAAACTGACGACAGTGAAATTATTATTCGCGAAAAAGATAGTAATGACAAAACCAAAAAAAATCGACTGAAATCAAACCTTGACATCACAAGCAATCCTGTAACGATCAAAAATGCTTCCAGCTTTGTCAATAGCTGGTTCAAGGATGGAATCACATCAATTTATGATGAAGATGGAAACTTAGACGATTCATCAATCTTTGGCGGTGTTTACAATAAAATAAAAAGCAAATGGACAAAACAACCGATTAATCAGTCACTGAAATCATTGGTGATGATTGGCTATGGATTCACCAATAAAGATGCTCCAGGGGCGGATCAGGTTGCCTCAACAGATGCCGAATGGATGGCCAAAGGCAAACAGGATTCAGAGCTATATGATGCTGTCTTCAATCTCGAAAACTATGATCCCGCTGCAATGTGGGCTCAATACAGCGGGTCAGACGTTGTCGTCTCAAACTACGAAACTGAAAACTTACGGCAGAATCTGCCGGATGGAAAAGCACAGTTAGAAGACGGAGAAAGCCCTAACCTCTGGCTCCCAGCTTTGCTGTACAGCTATGGTGTGAAGGGAAAAGGAACAAGTTATCCAGGTCCCGTGTTGATGGCGGCACCTGGCGATAAAATCAATCTCAATTTCAGAAATAGAATCCGAATCGGAGATCTCAATACCGAAGAAACACAGCAAGCAACATTAGTTAAAAATAGCACTTATGGAAATAGTGCCAGTGATGGTCTTGGTGGCACAACTTCAACCAATTATCACTTTCATGGCTCACACACAAATCCCAATGGATTTGGAGACAATGTGGTGTCCCGATTCACAACTGGACAAAAATGGACGACCGAAATCGATCTACCCGAAGATCATGGCCAGGGATCCTATTGGTATCACCCCCACTACCACCCCTCAGTTAACCAGCAGGTTTATGGAGGAGCTTCAGGCTTCATTCAAGTCGGTGATCCACTCAGTAAAGTCCCTGGGTTTGGAGATGTTCCCAGAAATCTAGCCATCATCAAAATGATGGATATCGGACTCGATGAGGAATCAGGGCAGCTGCAGCTGGAGGCCTTTGATGCTTATGGAGGTCCTTATTTGACCAATGCGATGACGATGGTCACCGTCAACGGCGAGTTCCAACCTCAAGCCGATGCCAAGCAAGGAGGTTGGCAGTCGATATCACTGAGCAATCAGACCAACCAAGCCTTCTACAACGTATCTCTGATTCATCAGGAATCAGGGGAACGCCTGCCTCTCTACATTTACGGTGAAGATGGTCATCAATTCCCAGAGATCAGGCAAGCACAGGGGACACTCTCTCAATCCACAAGCGAAGAAACTCAATTAATCGACGGGTACAAGCAGCAATCTGATGTCATCTCCATGGCACCAGGTAAACGGATGGACGTCTTGGTTTATCTGCCTGATGGCAAGACAGAGATGGTTTCGCAATACAAATTTGTTGATGACGATGGCACTGAATTTACAACCGCCAATATGGGGGGATATCCGGATCTCAGCAGTGAAGCGAACGCACTGAAAGATGCAGAGGGGTCACCGGCTGGTGCCACAGATGGACAAAGTGCTGGACCACTTGCAGTTTTTAATGTCAGTGATGGAACTCCCTTACTGAGTCAACAAAAACTTGATCGCGCGATTGATAAGGCCAATCAAAAGATCA
>WTGE01000423.1:1773-8254 GCA_011525445.1 Synechococcus sp. CO36386bin_37 | reverse complement strand
GACATCACGACTAACTTCCTGAGCAAAAAGCCAATCGCTAACGTCTTTTCACACACCGGGTCAGAGTCTTTTCCGCATTGCAATAAGTGGTTCTGCCCTATTGGCAATCGGAACCGTCACTCCAGTCCTGGCAGAAGGCGTCACCGTCACCAGCTATGGCCATAGCGCCTTGCTGATCCGCGGAGGTGGTCAATCCGTGATGGTGAATCCGTTCAGGGCCGTGGGCTGCGCCAAAGGGCTTGCCGAACCACGCGTGAACGCAACAGTGATCCTTGCCAGTTCGGAATTACCCGATGAAGGGGCTCGCATCGGCGGCGGTACCTATCTGAGCAAACCAGGGTCGTATCGCGTCGGCGGCCTGAGAATCGAAGGTTTCGCTGCTCCCCATGACCGCGTGGGTGGTCGTCGTTTCGGGCAAGCGACCGTTTGGCGCTGGCAACAGGCAGGACTCAACTTTGCCCATCTCGGCGGGACTGCCGCCACACTCAGTGGCGAGGACAGAGTGCTGCTAGGACGCCCCGACATCCTGATCATCGGCGTCGGCGGCGGCGCCAAGGTTTACAACGGAAAGGAGGCTGCTGAGGTGGTGCGCGATCTCAATCCCCGCAGGGTGATTCCCGTTCAGTATGTGAATGGGAAGGCTCCTTCAGGATGTGACCTCAGCGATGTGCAGCCTTTTCTGGATGCGATGTCCGGCACCGAAGTGCGCAAGGTGGGACCCAATCTCAACCTCACAGGGAGCCTCGGTGACAACACCGTGATCGACGTCATGCGCTGATCCCCATCGAAGCCAACAGCGCTGAGAACGCGGCTCGATCCATCCCGGCGATCAAAACCAAAAGCAGGAGCACCCTCGCCTTCTGAGGATTGAGCGTTCCTGCCGGCAACAGACCCAGCTCATCCTGAAACCCACAGGAATGAACAGGGCCACTGCCACAACGATTGGCGCGCAACATCAACGGCATCACGCCAGGCCAACGCTGGATGGCGTCGAGCTCAATCGCAGACAACTGACCAGCCCCTGTTCCCGTCCACACAAGCCCTTGCACCCCTGAGCCGAGGAGTGCTTCGAGGAGGGCCATGGACGGATTGACACAGCCATAGAAGATGACCACCTCGGGCCACTTCAATGGCAGAGACAGCGAAGCGAAGGGAACGGAACGACGTCCTGACGGAAGAGGAAGGTGCACGCCCCAGTCGTCCACCCAGCCCAGAGGCCCCGTTCCAGGGCTCTGGAAGGCGCCGACACCCTGAGTGGCCAACTTGGTGACAGCCCTGGCGCCATGAATTGCGCCATCCATCACCACGAGAACTCCATGCCCACGGGCCTGAGGACTCGTTGCCACCTTCACAGCTTGATAAAGGTTCAAAGGACCATCGGCACTGAGAGCTGTGGCTGGACGCATCGCTCCCACCAACACCACCGGCCTCGGATCATCAATGAGCAGCTCCAACAACCAGGCGGTTTCTTCCAAGGTGTTCGTGCCGTGCGTGATCACCACTCCCGCCAGCTGGGGGGACTCAGCAAAAGCCTCACGAATTCGCGTCACCAGCTGGATCCAATGCTGAAACTGCAGATCAGCACTGTCCACATTGGCCAGTTGTTCCGCCTTGATCCGGGCCACCTCCTGCAACTGCGGAAGCTCCTGAAGGAGTTCCGATCCCGCCCTGACGCCCGCGCTGTAGGCATTGAGGGAGGTGCTCGTGACACCCACGCCGGCGATCGTGCCCCCCGTGGCCAGCAGAAGCAAGGTTGGGGGTAGTGCGGCCTGATCAATCATCAGAGCCCTGAATCAATCGCTTGATAAGCCTGCCAAAAATGCTGCATCTGTTCCAAAGTGCCGATACTGAGACGCAAGGCGCCTTCGAGCTGGGGCTTCCCCGCCATCGATCGCACCAAAATCCCCGCCCCCCGCAGCTCGGCTTCAACGACTTCAGGAGAACGTCGAGGCCAAAGCAAGAGATAATTTCCACCAGCCACATGGTGAACGACACCCTGACCTCTTAAAACAGAAGCGATCCAGTCACGCGCACGCAATACTTTTGCGACGTAGGTGTCGGTGTAGGACTGATCGTCCAAAGCCACCATCGCCGCTGTGACCGCCAGACTGTTGACGTCATAAGGGCCTGTCACTCTGCAGACCCGGTCCACCACATTGGGATGACCCAGGGCAAACCCAACCCTCAGGCCTGCAAGACCCGCCGTTTTTGCCAAGGACCGCAGCACGAGCAGATTGGGGACGGACTCAAAGTCAACTGAAGGGACAACGCTGTCACCCGTGAACGCTTCATACAACTCATCCACCACCACAAGCGTTTCAGGCGCAGCGGCAGCGAGGTCCAACACCCGAGCGGCCGGCAAACGGGTTCCCGTGGGATTATTGGGATTGCAGAGCATCAAGACGCGAGGTCTGCGCGTCAACGCCGCACGAATCGCCTCAATCGGGAACACAAACCCCGGCATCTCATGGGGCACGGCCTCAATCTCCATCCCCTGCATGCCCGCACAGGGGGCGTAGTACCCGAAGGTGGGACTGGTGGTGAGCAGGGTGTCACCGACCGTGCCATAGGCATGAATCACCGCATGGATTGCAGCATCAACCCCGTTGAACACGCCAATGTGGGAAGTGGTCAACGCAGCAGCCAAACCTGCTGGAGATGACACGAGATTGGCAATCAAGGCCTCCCGAAGGCCGTTGTATTCGGGGTAGATCGCAATCTGCTCGCTCGGGAAAGACCGGATCGCCTCCACAACCCTGGGGCTTGGTCCCAGGGTGTTTTCGTTGAAATCCAGCCGCAGCAAGTGCCTGCGTCCCTCCAGAGGCGCGCTGTAAGCCTTCAATCTCTCAACCTCCGGCCTGGCATCGGGAGGGGGAATGGCCACGAGCTCCTATGACTGCCAACCAGTCAACACTGACAGAGAAGGGATTCAGGTGCTGATCTGCTGCTCTGCAACCGCCGACAATCCGACATCTGAATGGGCATCAACAAGACCATTCCGTCCCAACAGACAATCGTCACGCAAGCGCGTCCCGCGTAGCCATCACTACCAGATCGGGACTCACTTCGCGTTTTTGATCGCACCACCCACACATAGGTCCTCTCAGCTTGAAATGAATCGATAAGTTGCTGCCTAATCAAGGGGTTGGGTGTGAGTTTCAGTGATCTTCAGTCTTGCGAATCCCCCCCGATTGCACCCGTGGGTTGCACCATTCACGGCGCCTGGCAACTCATGAGTTATCTGGTGGAAGCCCAATCCGATGGGGAAACGTTTCCTCCCATGGGCAACTCCCCTACGGGTTATGTGATCTTCACTCCGGGAGGGCGCGTGTCGTTCATGCTTTCCGCCCAAGGACGCCAACCTGCTGAAAGCGAGGACGACAAGGCCAAATTGCTCAGCAGCATGATTGCTTACACCGGCACCTACAAGCTTGAGCAGAACCGCTGGATCACACGCGTGGACGTGTCCTGGAACCCGGAATGGGTCGGGACTGAGCAAACCCGCCATTTCCAAATCCACGACGATCGACTCACGGTGCACACCCCCTGGCGGGTGATGCCGAACTGGCCGGACAAGGGACTCACTCGCAGCATCGTGACTTTTCGGCGTTGCCCTTGAAGTCAAATGCCTCCCGTTCAGGAATGAAGCTGAATAGCGGGAGGCAAGCGCAGGGCAAGGGAGAACAGAGCTGCGAGCAGCAACACAAGGGCCAGCGCCGCCAACGCGAGGCTCTCACCACCATTGGTCATCATCAGCTTGCCCATCACAATCGGGGCCAGAAATCCTCCGATGTTTCCAACAGAATTGATCCAGGCGATCCCTCCGGCAGCAGCACGACCACCGAGAAACTGTGATGGGATCGCCCAGAAAGGACCAAGACTGGAAAAAGTGGCAGCCGTTGCAACACTGATCAGAGCCAGGCGCACCAATCCATCTGCAGCGACCGCCAAAGCCAGGGCCAAAGCTGCGATTCCAAGGGACACGGAGAGATGAAGACGAAGCGCTCCACGTCGATCCGCTGACGTGCTGACCAGCAGCATCGCCGCAACCGCCAACGCATAAGGCACAGCACTCAAAAGATTGGCCAGCACCGGCGAGGCCTCCGCCGCAGGAAGCGCCGATCCAACAAAACGTGGAATCCAGAAACTGAACCCGTAGAAGCCGGTTGCGATTGCCATGTAGAGCAGCCCGAGCAGCCAGAGCCGCGGCTGCCGCAATCCAGCCAGAAGACCATGCACCTGACGGCCGTTTTCAAGCAACTTGCACTGCTCCTGCCGAAGCACGTTCTCGAGCGCATCAGCCTCCTCCGTCTGAAGCCAGACAGCCTGGTGGGGACGATCAGGAAGACAACGCCACACCACAAAGGCGAGGACAAGAGCAGGGACAGCCTCGATCAGAAACAACCAACGCCAGCCGGCAAGACCCCCTAACCCATGCAAGGACAGGAGTGCCGCAGAAATCGGACCGCCGAGCAACCCTGCCACCGGAATGGCCAACATGAATCCGGCCAAAGTGCGTGATCGCTGGTCGGAAGGCACCCAGCGGCTGAGGTAAAGGATGATGCCTGGAAAGAAACCAGCCTCCGCAGCTCCAAGCAGCAGGCGTAAGCCATTGAACTGCTCGGCACTGGTCATGAAGGCCATCAAACCCGCCACCGTCCCCCAGCTCAAAAGAATGCGACTGATCCAGCGACGAGCACCCACTCGCTCGAGCATCAGATTGCTGGGAATCTCAAACAGCACATACCCAAGAAAAAAAATTCCTGCGGCGAAGCCATAACCGGCCGCAGTGAGCCCGAGGTCTTCGCTCAAACCCGCAGAGGCGAAGGAGATATTGACCCGGTCGAGGTAGGCCACCAGGTAGAGGACGAACAGGAACGGCAGCAATTGGCGTCGAATCGCCTCAAGCGCGCGATTGAGAGGAGACAACTGCAGAACCAACAACCCTCCTGAGTTTGCTGAAAAGCGCACCGATCGGCAAAACACCCCACCATCTATCCACGGACGCTGCGGCTGACCGGTGTGGGCTCCATGGCCACCTGGGAAGAACGATCAATCAAACATTTTCGAGCTCTCTAAGTTTCAGAAACAGAGGAGAAGCTCAGCCAGTGATTGGTCAACGGGACCGCTCAAAAATCAAGACACACGATTCATTGATCCCACATTGATCTTAGGTCTCTCGACTAGCCTTCAATCGTCTTCATTGCAACGCCAGCCCCTGATTCTGCTCCTCCTAAGAAACACGTTCAGACATGCAATTCTTTCTGTTCGCCTCACTGCTGCTGCTCATCGCAAGCTGTGTGCAAGATCGAGAACAGGGTCTCTCGCATCAACAGATGAAAGACTTTCTCATCCAGCAACGTGGAGCCGAGCAAGTCTGCTCATCAACAAGCCCTGAATGCCTGAAATGGACAGCAGCAGCCTATCAATGCGAACAAAGCAAAGAGAGCGAGACAGAGATTCCTTTCACGACAGGGGTCGTGAAGAGTTGCCGGCAAATGCAGGCGATTCAGAAACAGGCCACGGGATCCCAGACTCTCTTCAGGTTCTGAGAACCGATCGATCGATTCAATCAGGCCGTTCAGGGAAGCGAGGAGGTTCACTGAACTGAACCCCCTTCGGATCGCCGCCAATCCACGGTGGGACATCCAGAAGAGCACATTGAGCGGTGGGAGATTTTGGAAACCATTCACGATCACGCCAAACCTAATCTCCAGCACTCAAGCCCTGACGGTAGACATTGAATTCAGCGAAAAAGTTTCTTAATTTCAACTCTCGCGCCGCACTTGGGCGCATTTGAGCACCAGGCCCAAATACAAGCACAACCAGAAACAGACTGCATGAGGCAAGAACCAGTCCCCGATCCATCAGTCTTGGAGTTACCACGCCCAGACCATTCAGCTGAGCCATGAGTGCTTCAAGCGTGAAGGCCAGGACGAGCGCGACAAAAGGCAGGAGCATCATTCCTGCATAGATATGAAAAACGAACAAGTTCTTCATCACCACAACCCAAAGAAGTGACGTCATCCCCACACTCCATACAATCAAACGCCTGGATGGATCGCGATCAGGACCGAGCCGATCAGCGGGGTTTCCATCATGGAATCGCGTCCGATGCTGAAAACGGAAAGCCATCAGACGAATGACAATCAACAGCGCAGCAACAATGAGCAGCGGGTAAAAATACTCCAGTAAATAGGCCGAAATTTTGGGGATTGCGCCTCCTAACCAACGAGTCCGCTCCACAAGACGTCCAGGAATCTCAGTGAATCCAAGACGACGCAACGCTGACTGAACCACTGTTGTGCTTTGCCAGGGGACCTGATTGAGGCGTGCTTCCCAGACCACGTTGTAGGCCGTCGCAACACCAACCGAACCGAATGCGAGTGGCACCCCAGCCCACACTCCGAAGATGGTGCGTGCCTTGAGCTCAGGTTCCCCAGCAGCAGCCGATGGCTTCCATGAAGTCAAGACCACCGGC
>WTGE01000423.1:0-1673 GCA_011525445.1 Synechococcus sp. CO36386bin_37 | reverse complement strand
CCATAGGCCAGAAGAGCTGGCTGATCGAAATGAAACATGCTGCGGTACTGCAACACCACAGGAGCTGAAAGCGTGATCAACACCGAAGCCGTGGCCACGACCCTGGAAAAGTGCAAGGTGCGCAACAACCACCAGAGCACCAAACCCGTACCAATGAAAATCACATTCATCCATTGCCTGGCTGCATACAACCAAGCCACGGCATCACCCCAAAAAGGCTGAAGAACAAGACGGCTCAGCACCGCAAAAAACATTGGATAACGGTTGAAGTAATGGAAATGATTCCCTTCAACCCCATCCATCTCTTCACAGCCATAACCCACACCGCCGTGGTTGAAGCTGCTGTGATTGGCAATCGCTAAGGAATCAAGGGAAACCCAATTGAGATGACCTTTCTGAAAAAAATCAACTTTTAACGGCTCGGAGAGAAACACGGTCAATGCGAGCATCAACGCGATGCCATCGGCCATTGGCGAGACAACCTTTGCTTCAGCGTTGGATGCGTCACATGCGCTCCAGTGTTGCAATCCCGAGCAAACCCAGACCCACCTTCAAGGTGTCCGCCGTTAAACGGCAGAGTGCCAAGCGAGAAGACAGGGCATCGGGTCCGGCCTTGAGCACCGGCACCTGGTCGTAAAAGCGGTTGAACACCTGGCTGAGTTCAAAGAGATAGGTGCAGAGGCGATTGGGCAGCAATTCCTCCTCCACCTCGGCAATCACCGCATCGAACTTGAGCAGTTCGCGCACCAGAGCCCATTCCTGCGGCTCACTGAACTGCAGCTGCGCTGTCGCGGCCGCGTCCAGGTCACCACCTTTACGGGCGATACCCGCAATCCTGACCACCGCGTACAACAGATAGGGAGCCGTATTGCCCTGCAAGGCCAACATCTTTTCAAAGGAAAACTGATAGTTGGTGATCCGGTTCTGGCTGAGATCGGCATACTTCACTGCCGCCAGCCCCACGGTGCCGGCTGCATGCTGAATGAATGCCTCCGATTCCGAGCGATCCTCCTCCTGCAGGCGGGAGCGCAGATCAGCCTCCGATCGCTCCACAGCCTCATCGAGCAGATCACGTAACCGCACGGTGTCGCCAGAGCGGGTCTTGAGCTTCTTGCCGTCCTCCCCCTGCACCAACCCAAAAGGCACATGCTGCAGACGCGCTCCATCCGGAATCCAACCAGCCCGTTCCGCCACCTGAAACACACCAGCGAAGTGGTTGGCCTGGCCGGCGTCGGTCACATAGATCACCCGCCGGGCACCATCACCATCCGGTGAAGCCGCGAAGCGATAGCGGATCGCAGCCAGGTCGGTGGTGGCGTAGTTGAAACCGCCATCACGTTTCTGCACGATCACCGGCAAGGGCTTGCCGTCCTTGCCTTTGACACCCTCGAGGAACACACATTCAGCTCCGTCATCGGTGATCAGCAGCCCAGCCTCCCTGAGCCCCTCAATCACCGCTGGCAGGAAGGGGTTGTAAAACGACTCGCCCCGTTCGCTCAGACGGATATCAAGCCGGTCATAGATCTTCTGAAACTCGCGCCGCGACTGATCACAGAGCAACCCCCAGGCCTTGAGCGAGAGGGGATCACCGCCCTGCAGTTTCACCACCTCCTCACGGGACGTGGTCTGAAAGGTTTCCTCATCGTCGAATCGCTTCTTGGCCTCGCGGTAGA
>WTGE01000020.1 GCA_011525445.1 Synechococcus sp. CO36386bin_37 | reverse complement strand
CCGAGGTGACCGATGAGCTCAAGAAACTGATCTATGAGTTCGAGAAGGAACTCGCTGTCATCCAGAGCCGCGTGGATGGGGTGGAGGCCCGCCTGGGAGAACTGGAAGCCACCCAGTTCGCCAACACCACCAAGCTCAGTGGCCTCGCCACTTTTCTCGTTGGAGCGAACCATTTTTCAGGCTCTGACGGTGCGTTGGTGGATCAGAACAACCGGGATTTCGGCGCCAGCAGCTTCAACGGTGATCTTCAGCTGATCCTGGAGACCAGCTTCACCGGCAAGGACCTGCTCACCACAACACTGCGGGCCGGCAACTTCGGCAGCGAAACGCCCTTTGGTGGCGGAGGACCCAGCAGCCTGGCCACCCTGGAAACCTCCTATGAGGCCGATGGTGGAGCCAATCAGGTGGCCATCGACAAACTGTTTTATTCCTTTCCGATCGGAGAGGAACTCACTCTCACCTTTGGTCCACAGGTGGGCCAGGAGGACATGCTGGCGATCTGGCCCAGCGCTTACTCCAACGACCCGATCCTGGATGTACTCAGCCTGAATGGCGCGCCGGCGGCCTACAACAAAAATCTCGGCCCCGGCGCCGGCTTCAGCTGGAGCCCATCCAGTGGCCTGAGGCTATCCGCGAACTATGTGGCGGCCAACGGCGCTTTGAGCAAGAGCGCTGAAGGCGGCATTGGCACCGACCATGCCGCAAGTGCCGGGACGATTCAACTGGGCTGGGAAGGGGAGGGATGGACCCTGGCCGGGATTGTTTCCAAGGTCCAGAACGGCAACGGGGTGATTGCCTACGCCACGCCCTTCACGCAGGATCAACTCAGCGAGCGTGGTGTCACCCACGCTTTCGGGCTAGGGGGATCCTGGCAGCCGCCATACAGCGGCTGGATTCCTTCGGTTTCAGCAGGATGGGGAATGAACAGCAGCGACAACCAGCAGAACGGTCAGGTCACCACCAGCCAGTCCTGGAGCCTGGGCCTTGAGTGGAGTGACCTGTGGGGCGATGGTCATGCCGCCGGCATGGCGGTTGGGCAACCGGTCTTCGCCACAGCTTTGGGGGGGGGCAACACTCCCGCCGATGGCCAGTTCCTGTGGGAGTGGTGGTTGCAGCTGCAGATGAGTGATGCGATCAGCATCACGCCGGCTGTCTTTTATCTGTCGCGTCCCCTTGGGCAAAACACCCCAGCTGGTGAATCCTTCAACCTGCTGGGTGCTCTGGTGAAAACGACCTTCCGTTTCTGATGCCGATCACCCCTGGGCCAAAGCAATCTTCGCCTCAGCGGAGACGAATTCCTCATCCGACAGAGCAGGAATCACTTCCACGGTGATTCCGAAAGCTTTGGTCCAGGGGCCGGTGAACTGGTAGACGTGCCACATGCTGTGGGCTTCCACGATCTGGCAGCCACCGCCTTCCTGAGGGGAAAACACCCGTTCAAGAATCTTGAAGCCCTCAAACTCATCCATGGGGGTTCCGTTGTTGATGTAATCGACGACGGCCTTGGTGTACTCAGGATCCATACCTGCGTTGGGGGTAGACCAGTTAATGACAAAGCGCATGGTTAAGGGGGTTCAATACCTGCCACCATGACCCCCACGCGGGAAATCATGCGTGATCACAAACACAGCCCTGACATCGCTCCATCGATCCCATGCGAGATGAGTTAGCTGAACTGTTGGGCCAACCTGTGGTGCTGGAGGGTCGGTTGAACCGCTGCGAGCCCAATACCATCGGCAGCCTCAACGTTTGCCTCAAAGCAGTGGATGTTTATCCATGGCGAACTGATGTCGCTATCAGCTCCTTATCGCCGGTGCACGTCGACCATGGCTGGCTGCAGATCAGCCGCCTTGAACATTCAGTGGGAGGCATCGTGGAGATGTATTGGATGACTGCCGAGATCACCAAATATCAACGCAAAAACGGCAGTCGCGACATCGGCTTTCGCCACCGACCATCACTTTGTCTTGATCATCTGCTCGACAAATTCCTCAACATTGATGAGCATGATGAGCAGGTTCAGATCATGCACGCAGCGCTGAGGAGAATTCAAAATCGTGATCAAGTTTTTGGATTTTATTGCAACCCACAACATATAGAGGCATTGGTGAAACAAGCAATGCAAACGTTCGGCCAAGCGTCCCCTTACAATACAAATGTTTTCCTAAAAGCGCAGGCCATGCGCATCAAAAACTCAAGAAGAAGGCAAACCTTCCCACACGACAACTCAACATCAGCAAAAGGATTCAATGTCGACATTTGAACAAAGACCTTCAACTTCAGAAGCAGATGCCAATGGGGGTAAATTTCTCAACAGATCAATTGTGACCTTGTTCATTATTGCCGCCATTGGTTCAGGAATCTGGCTTCACAGAGCTGCGTGGCAAAACCGTAAATTGATTTGGCAACTGCAGGCAGGCCTGATTGGCAGTGGTGCAGGTTTCGTCCTAGGTCGACTCAGCCGGTAATCAGCATATTAAAGAGCTTTCCTTACGCACAAAAAATCACTCTTTCGCCCTGCCGTCACACCAAAGTGCAAACACAATTTCAAAAGACGATTCACATTCAGAAAGCGAAACATGCTCAAAAAAGCGAGACAGCCTTTTAAAATTGATGGAATAATTCAATTTAAACTTCTCAAACCTGATTGAGACATCATCAGGAATTATCGGTGCACACCGCCACAAAAATGATTCACCAAACCAAATTAAGCAAAGTAAAAATCAGGCTTCAGAGACAACATTGGAATCGGAACCAGCAACCGGATCAAGAATAGTAAGTGTAAGCCGAGTATCTCCGTCAATCGAGTCAAGCTGATTAAGAGGCTTGATATCAAAAAAGAAATTTTCACCAGAGTCACCACTGCCCTCAACCTCCTCATCAGCGAAGGTTTGAATTGTTATTATTTCACTGAAGTCGTCAGCATCAAAAGTAATATCTTGGGATTCAATGGCCTCATAATCACTGCCTGATCGTGCACTTCCATTCTTCGTGACAACACGCACTTTACTTGACCTTCCATCACCGCCTGTTTTTGCAATTGTAATCAAAACATTGTCACCCTCGTCAACATCAGTTTCAGCAGCTGAAATACTGAATTCGGCTGGCTCATCATCATCGACAATAGTTACGATGCGACTTGATCCACCAATAATCTCATCAGCCTCATCAAGAACCTTCATCTTCAAATCAAAAGTCTCCCCAATGTCATCGCCACCTTCGATGAGTTCATCACCATTGGTTTCTAATGTTAGCGTCTGACTCATAACACCTTCGGGAAATACCAACTCTACTTTCTGCGCGACATAGTCACTGTTGCTGCCAGCAGAAGCACTACCATTCTTGGTCTTTACAAATAAAGTACTGGTTCGGCCTTGTCCTCCTGTTTTTTCAATCGTCACCACCATTGAATCACCTTCATTAAGCTTAAAGTCTTTGTCATTTTCATCTAAATTAGCATCGGCCACGGAGATATTAAATTGAGCCGGTTCATCATCATCGATAATTGTTATCTTACGGCTTGAGTCACCATTGACAGAATCGGCTTCATCTAGGGGTTTGACCCTAAAAAGAAATTCTTCCCCAAAACCATCTCCTCCTTCTATTTCCTCATCAGCAGTCGTTTGAATCGTTAAAGTTTTACTTACCTCGTCTTCCGAGAATTCAAGTTCAGCTCTCAACCCTGTGTAATCAGCACCGGACCGCGCAGTTGCATTTTTTGTTGATACATAAACGAAGCTTGTGCGGCCTTCTCCTCCAGTTTTTTCAATCGTCAGTTCAATGAAACCAGCCTCATCAACCTTGAAGTCTTTACCATTATCGTCTTGATTAGTCTCAGCTGCTGAAATATCAAATACTGCAGGCTTATCATCATCAACGATGGTAAGCTCAATATCTTCACTCCCATTTATACTATCCAAAGGATCAACAACTTCAAATTTCACAGAAAAGTCTTCCTTTGAAGTTGAATCACCCTCAATGCTTTCGTCGTCAACTGTTTCGATCGTGAAATACTGAGATTCATCCGAATCTGACAAAAAGACAAATTCACGACTTTGCTTTTTATAGTCGCGTCCAAATTGAGCGCTACCATTTGAAGTCGTTAAAATGATTGTACTGCTACGCCCTTCTCCTCCAGACCTTGAAACCTCCAATACAATATCCTCTCCCTCTATGACCTCTGTTTCAGACGTTGTGATACTAAATTCGGCTGGCTCATCATCGTCTGTAATTGAAATATCAAGGCGTGACTCATTATCCCTGATGGAATCTACAGAATCAAGAGTTCTCACATCAATATAGAAATTCTCTCCTGATTCGCTGCCACCTTCTATTTTTTCATCATCACCAGTTTGAATTGTGATCGTCGCGATAGTTGGACCGTCAGGAGTGAAATCAATCTGAGCATTATTGATAGCCGCATAATCTTTACCTGATTTGGCAGTACCGTCGGTTGTTTTAATGACAATAGAGCTAGTACGACCTTCTCCCCCTGAAGCTTTTGTCACTACAAAAACGAATTCACCTGCTTCATTAACAAAGGCATTGCCATCACCATCAATATTCTGAGGATCTGCTGCAATACTGAATTCAGCGGGAGTATCATTATCAATAATTTCGAACTCTATACTCGAATTGCGATCATCAACTGAATCCTGCCCTTCTTTCGGCTTGATATTGACGACAAAGGATTCCTCATCAGTCTCAACTTTTTCATCATCAATCATTGGTATTGTAATGGTCTTGCTTGTAGAATCACCTGGTTCAAAATCGACCTGTAGTACGTTCTTTTCAAAATCTTTTCCTGCTCGTGCGCTATCGCTTCCTGTAGATATAACAGCAGAGCTCGTCCGGCCTTCCCCACCTGTTTTTGAAACCGTCAAGACTGCCTCGCCAGCTTCTTGAATCTCAGTCTCGTCAGCAGATATACTAAAAACAGCAGGTTCATCATCATCAAGAATTGTTATTGTCTGCTGTCGATTTTGAATCTTATCTCGCTTTCCGACTGGTTTGATCACTGCACTAAATGATTCATCCCTTTCAACCTTATAATCTTCGCTTATTTCAATATCTACTGTATATTCGGTAGATCCTGCCGGAATAACAATCACCTGTTTGTCTACGCCAATATAATCAACAGAATCTTTGGCATTTCCCGCCATTGTACGCAGTTTAACTTGTCCAGGAGCGTCAAGATCACCTCCGCTGCGAGAAATTCTCAATCGTGCAGTTCCACCTTCAGTAACCTCTGCATCATCTCCAACGACCGCATCAAGCTCCTGCACATCACCATTTTCATCCACAACTAATGGAATAAATGACAAGGCATATGTAACCTCAGTGTCATCATCCTGGATGTTGATCTGTTGCCTCCTACCAGCAATCACATCTGTACGATTGTTAGCCTTCAACGAAGCAAAGAAAAATTCATCACCCTCAACCGAAAAATCATCAATAGTCTCAACAGTAACTAGTGCACTAAGTTTGTCGTCATCGAAAAAAACTTGACCCAAATTTGTTTCATTCGTGCGCAGGATTGGCAAGAGGAAATCTTTATCAGACTTGGCCGTTGCACTACGGAGCTTTAGATCAACTGAGCCCCCACTGACGATTCTCGAGCGAGAAATCTCGAACGTAATTTCATCACTTTCTGTAAAGTCATTGGTTTCCTGAAAAACGCCCTCATCGTCAACAATTCCGACTTTAAAAGAATACTCAACAGGAACATCATCATCGACAATCTCTGCTTTACGCGAACTCTTTAGAATGCGATCTTCAATTTGGAATGGCTTGATAAATCCATAAAAGAACTCATCATCTTCCACGGCATCATCATCGAATGTATCAACAGTAACTGTCATCTGAGTCGATTCAGCCTCGAAGCTAACCAGTTGTTTTTCACCGATTAATTCTGGCGATGTGAAATCTAACTTTTTCGTTGTTCCATTTTTCGTCCAGAAATAAACGGAACCATTTCTAGATGTGTCCCCAGATCTCTCGATCGTAAATACAACACCATCACCCTCACTTGCCGAACTTGGCTGAAGGAGCGTAAAGTCTGAGGGCTCATCATTATCTTCAATCTCAATATATTGAATACCATTGTCGATTTGTTCTACCTTGGACTCAGAATCAATTCGAACAAAGAAGCCTTCCGATATTTCAACCTCTTCGTCATCAATCGTTTCCAGAGTTATGGTGTTGCTCGACTGGCCAGCTTGGAAATCAATGGACATCACGCCAATATCTATAATATCTGCGCCGATATCTGCTCCACTACTTTTTAACGATAATAAAATCTCGGCACTTCTCTGATCAGATGTGCGATTAATGTCAAAGACAAGAGATTCACCTTCTTCGATTCTTTTAGAATCAAACGACATGGAATATTTAGCAATTTCATCATTGTTTTCAATGACGGCTCGCGCAGTCATTGCCGCGATCTGGTCATATGGAGAACTCGGGCGCAACATCGCCATAAGAAACTCGTCCATCTCTATTTCTTCATCATCAACCGTGGCAACAGTTATGATTTTCTCGACGTAGTTTACTGAAGGTGCTTCTAAAGCATCAAAATTAATTGTTTGATATCCATCGACTGTCAAAAAATCTTCCTCGAGCTTGGCGCTTCCACTTTTAACCTGAAACTGCACTGAACCAGCAGATGTCAGACCGCCACTGCGGCGAATCACAAATTCAATATCATCTCCTTCCACAACGTCACCACTAGAACTCACCGAGTAAGTCGAGCTAGGGACCTCATCCCGTCGCAGAGGTCGTCGATCAAATATTGAAATATCACGATGGGTGTCAGGGCCAAGATTTCCGTCGAAGCTTGATGGAAAAACCATGAATCTGCAGTAATAATGAACAAATAATCCCTTCTTGCAGGAAGAGGAGATAAATTTTGAGAGCTATAAGCATATCCTAGCCAGCCTAGGGATTCTTGTCATCCCTACATTAGTCGCCATTTCAGTCAATTCATGAAGCTGATCAACGGTCTGCTGGAATGCAAAGACGCGTGAGTACTAGAGAGGTGCTAATTATGAATTGCCGCAGAACGAAAACTAAAATAAAATAATAGCATCAATTCATGGGCTGAGAGCGACTTTCTAGCAAATATTCATTCAAAGCATTTATACCTCTGAACAACCCTGAGCAACTTTCAGGTCTAAGGTGTTTTAGCTTTAAAATCGCAACCAATACTTTCTGTCGACTTAACTGACTTTCATGACCAGGGATTTGAAAGCAGGAGCTGAAACAGCCTGTAGCATTGCTCACTAAAATACCTACATATGTTTAACGAAGCCTAGCCAAAATGATCACCCTGCAAAACAAAGGGGCGACAATGTTGATACCAGTTCCGATTGAGCGATGCAATTTTCTAGAAATATAGCTACACTCGTTCGCTAAAATAAAACAAGATTTCACAAAACCAGCAATGCATGCCGTAGCCGGTTATTGGCAGATTCTGTCGATACTGCTGAATAATTAATCTTGCCTCAAGCAATGATAGAGATCATTTGTTGATGGACATACTTAAGCTAATACTGTTGCACGTAAGAGGGCAATAAATAGATGGCGATAGCGAAGTGCATTGATACCACCGGAAGGTTAGGTTATTTCGCACAATTTCTAAAATATTTTAAATTAATCTCTCAAGCATCGAGGTCGATGTTCTGTTTTTCCACAAACAACTGAACACCGTTTTAAGCCGTAGAATTGAATTTTTGAGTAACTTGATTCAACGATTTATTTACCGATCAAGCATCCTTTCAGCAATTTCCCAGTTCGACAGTGATGCAAGCCGCATTAGCAATATCACATAAAAAGCATCCGCAAACAAGCGAATCAATCTATCTAGCAAATCATGAGTAGAGTTTATCGGCAATATTTGACCATCTGCGTTTCCTCTGATACGGCAGATTAGAGTCGGCCATTCACTACGAACAGACATGAATTGCAATCGGGATGACAGGATTCGAACCTGCGGCCCCTTCGTCCCGAACGAAGTGCGCTACCAAGCTGCGCCACATCCCGATCAGTTCATCTTAGGAGATTGCCTTCCTTCAGCCAGGAGAACCCCGACGCCCCGGTAGGGTCATGAATTGATCCCGTTCAGCCGTGCTCAAGCCCGAGTGGTTGCGCGTCAAAGCACCGCAGCGGGAGCGCATCGGCGCCGTTGCTGATCTCCTGCTCGACCTGAACCTGAACACGGTCTGCCAGGAAGCCAGCTGCCCCAACATCGGCGAATGCTTTGCCG
>WTGE01000154.1 GCA_011525445.1 Synechococcus sp. CO36386bin_37 | reverse complement strand
GCTCTCCGCGATTCATGGGTTTCTTCAATCGGGTCAGCCGTCTGCTGCGCGCCAACGTCAATGATCTCGTCAGCAAGGCCGAGGACCCCGTCAAGATCCTCGATCAAGCGGTCGCCGACATGCAGGACGACCTGGTCAAGCTTCGACAAGCTGTCGCCATGGCTATAGCTAGTCAGAAACGCCTCAAAAATCAAGCTGACCAAGCGGAATCTCAGGCCCGCACTTGGTACGAACGCGCTGAGCTTGCACTCAAGAAAAACGAGGAAGCGCTGGCTCGCGAAGCTCTCACACGGCGTAAAACCTTTCAAGAGACGGCCTCTTCCCTTGGCTCCCAGTTGGAAGCCCAGGAAGCACAGGTCGAAACGTTGAAAAAAAGTTTGGTAGCTCTCGAAGGCAAGATTGCCGAGGCACGCACCAAGAAAGACATGCTCAAGGCCAGAGCTCAAGCAGCTCAGGCGCAACAACAACTTCAAAGCGCAGTTGGAAGCATGGGAACCAACTCCGCAATGGCAGCCTTCGAACGCATGGAGGACAAGGTCCAATCCCTTGAGGCCAGCAGCCAAGCAGCAGCTGAACTGGCAGGAGCGGATCTGGACAGCCAATTTGCTGCTCTTGAGAGCGGCGGCGATGTGGACGACGAACTGTCTGCTCTTCGACAACAGATTCAAGGAAGCCCAGAGACCGCGGCTCTTCCCTCAGGCACTTCCAGTCCATCCAACAAATCTGATGTCAAGCAAGTCAAAGTCCAGGAAGTCGATGCCGATCTGGAGGAGCTGCGCCGCTCCATCGACAAACTGTGAGGAATCGCCTCCAAAATCCGTTGAGTCCATAGGATTCAGGTACTACTCCAGCTTTCAGTGACCTCAGCTGTCTTCGACTTCACAGATACAGCATTCAATCAGGATGTTTTAACTGCAACTTCAACGGTTTTAGTGGACTTTTGGGCCCCTTGGTGCGGTCCCTGCAGGTTGATGTCACCGTTGATGGATTGGGCCTCTGAAACCTATTCAGGTCGTCTGGTTGTGGGAAAACTTGAGGTAGATGGCAATCCAATCACTCGAGATCAATACAAAGTTCAAGGCATTCCAACCCTGATCTTGTTCCGTGGGGGCAGGGAAATTGCCCGACACGAGGGAGCCATCGCGCGACCTCAACTCCAGGCGTTTTTGGATGCTCACCTCTAAGCGGATCGCTCGCCTTGGGAGTGGGGTATTTGATCGCAACGATCAACGCAAGCATCATTACAAACTGGGGCCTGCAAACCAGCAACGCCCGCTGATTGACCTTTCGTTGGGATGCACGGATCTGCTCCCTCCCCCGGCTGCAGTGAGTGCCATGGGGAACCAGCTTCTGGAACCGAGAAGTGCTTCCTACTGTTTGCACGCAGCAACAGCGTCGTTTCGTGAAGCGGCTTCAGCTTGGTGCAAAACGCGTCTCGGGGTAACTGTTGATCCTGAGAGAGAGGTGCTTTTCCTCGTTGGATCACAAGAGGGGACTGCTCATTTCCCGATGGCGGTCCTGGACGCTGGGGACTCAGCCTTGATGCTCGACCCTGCTTACCCGTCCCATCGTGGAGGACTGGAGTTGGCAGATGCAGCAATTCAGACCTTGAGGCTCGACTTTGATCGGGGGTGGAAGCCGAATTTGAGTGCACTGTCCCCATCGCAGTGGGATCAATTGCGGCTATTCATTCTGGGCTACCCCCACAACCCCACTTCCTGCGTTGGTCAACAATCCTGGCTCGACGAGACTTTGAGTCTTGGGCATCACCACGAATTCGTGGTCGCCCATGACAACCCTTATCTTGACCTTGCTCTTGAGGGAGAAGCACCATCGCTTCTGCATTCACCCCACTGGAGAGAGTGCGGAATCGAATTTTTCTCTCTTTCAAAAGGATGGTGTCTAGGAGGCTTTCGTCTGGCTTTCGCAATCGGCGCCGAACCCTTAATTACAGCACTCAGGCAAATCAAGAGCGTTATCGATTTCAACCAGTGTCAGGCACTTCAGCAAGGAGCTGTTATTGCCCTTACCCAGCATGCTGACTGGCCAGCCAATCTCGTGCCGATTTACCGCGAGCGACGAGATCGCACGCGCTCAGCACTTTCAAGCCTGGGGTGGAATCTTCCATGCCCATCCATGGCCCTTTATCTCTGGATGCCTGTCCCTGACTGGGCACGAGCCAAAGGATTGGGGGATGAGCAGTTGGCGGCTGAACTGCTTGAGCACTGCGGTGTCGTTGTCACCCCAGGTTCTGGGTTTGGAGAGGCAGGCCGTGATTGGTTACGCCTCGCCCTGGTCCGACCAGTCGATGAACTGGAGGCAGCAGTCGCAAGACTTTCGCCTTGGTGGCAACAGCAGTGCTGACCCAACATCAAAGTGCGGCAGGGCTAGTGCGTCGCTTGCGCAAACAGCGGGCTGATGGCTGGAGATTGCGCTGCACTCCGGTTTGTACAAGCACTGAAGATGAGCTGAGCCAATGGCTTCAAACCGCTCCTTGGCAGGGTGAATACCCGCGAGCGGTGATCGCCGATCGCCAAATCCGTGGCAAGGGACAACGGGGTCGACACTGGGTATCACCCCATGGCGGAGCCTGGATTAGCGCCGCTCTCCCATGGAACCAACACAGCCCCCACGCAGACATGATCGGACTGATGGTGGCGTTGACGTTGAGTCAACGCTTAGAGCAGGAAGGTCTGACAGTGCGCATCAAGTGGCCCAACGATCTCCTGGTTGAGACCTGGAAACTGGCTGGACTCCTGCCTCGATTGGTGTTTCGAGGAAATCGATTGCGCATGGTTCGTATCGGGGTTGGGATGAACGTGACGAATCCCGTTCCCACTGGAGCAATTTCACTGCGCCAGCTTCTGCCGAGAGGACGCGCTCGACGAGACGTATGGACAGTTGAAGTGTTACGAGCTTTGGAAAGAGCTGTTGAACTATCTCACGATCCAGACCATGTCCTTCACGAGATCGAAACGCGACTTTGGGATCGCCGCGTGCAAGATCCCCAGACAGGAGAGTTTTGGGACATCCGAGGGCTCACTTTGAATGGATCGCTAGAACTGTGCCAAGGAACCCGGACTACCAGCTGGACCCGCTGGCCTGATGCCGGGTTTGACAATCTCTAAAGTCTTCTCAGACAAGATTTTTGTATCGAAGTGGTCCTGCGTTGGCTTGCTGCACCTCTGCTGCTGACCTTTCCACCAGCCTCACAAATCCCTGCTCGGCCCCCGGCACCTCAAAAGCCCTTGCAGCCTCCAGCAGAATTGCGTGTCAAGCCACCCCAGCAGTTCGATCAATCCCTAGAGTCCCTCGAGCGCAATCGGATCATCACTCCGCATGAGCGCCGAAAACTTGAAGGTCGAACGGGATCCCTCCCGATCGATGTTCCCCGGCTTCAGCAGGCTTGCCGTACTGGAGCTCTCTCAAAACGAGAGTGCTCCTCTGGTGTTGCCTTCCGCAAACGGTCCGCTCGCACTGAGACTGCCAAGCCGTATCGCCCCCTCTCGCCGATTTCTGTTCCTGTTTCAGCTCTTCTTGCGGGTTCGGGCAATGGCTTTCGCCTGGAGTCCATCTTCTCAGTATCACCACGACCTCTTGGAGTTTCAGGCAACGGTGATAAGCGACTACTCTTTCCCATCATCGGATCAGCCGTCACGACAAGTGATTTCGGAATGCGGCAACATCCGATTATTGGTCGCTGGTTGATGCACGCCGGTAAGGATCTGGCTGCTCCTGAAGGGACTCCTGTTGTTGCTGCTCTTTCAGGAAACGTCACGAGCAGTGGTTTAGCTGGAGGTTATGGCATTGCAATCGAGCTAGAACACGAAGCACCGTTGCGACGCACGCTTTATGGGCATCTGTCTGAGATCTATGTCAAACCAGGACAAAACGTTCAGCAAGGAGAGGTGATCGGCCGAGTTGGCAGCACCGGTCTGAGCACAGGACCTCATCTTCATTTCGAGCTACGAACTAAACATGGAAATGGGTGGGTCGCCACAGATCCCGGCGAGTTAGACCTCAAACCATTAACAACACATGGAACAGACGCCGTATCTCTTCTTGTTGGGCAGTTAATGAACAGCCTGAAGAGAGAAGAACATATGAAAAGTGAAAATGTTTAGATTTTTATCCTTCAACTCTTAGTATAAATCCAACTCCACGAACAGTATGAATTAGCGCGGGAGATCCTTTGATTTCCACCTTCTGACGAAGATAGCGAATATAAACATCTAAAAGGTTGTCATCTCCATAAAAATCATCTCCCCAGACGCCTTTCATAATCTCGGATCTCTCAAGGACTTTTCCACTCCCACGCATCAAGAAATGGAGCAGTTCATATTCTTTTACTGATAGTTGAATTTTTTGATCCCTTCGACAGACATCACGGGTCTGGAGATTCATCGTTAGGTCTCCTACTTGTAAAAACGTTGCCTGATCAGCACCATCGACTCCAGGTCCGGAAAAACTATGAGCGCGACGCTGCATGGCCCGCAAGCGAGCCATCAATTCCTCTATGGAGAAAGGCTTAACCAAGTAATCATCGACTCCTGCGTCAAGAGCCTTGACCCGATCCGCAATGTCATCGTGACCTGTCAACATCAAAATAGGAGTAGTAACTCCACTACTCCGAATTCTCTCGCAGATATCCACCCCGGAAAAATCGGGGAGATTCCAATCCAAAACGATGAGATCAGGCTCTGGCTTGCTCCGAGCTTGAATCAAGCCCGAAGCGCCGTCAGAGGCCACTGTTACGTCGTATCCCTCAACGTCAAGCTCAAGACGCAGAAGTTCTGTTAGACGGACCTCGTCGTCGACGACAAGAACTCGTATCGGTGAATCAGAAGCTTCGCTCAACCAAGGCAATCTCAGCCTGGTCAATTTTATACATTTTCATGCAACATATCGACCTTGCCATCACGAAATTTAATGACCTTCTGAGCTCGCGCAGCGACGTCATCTTCATGGGTGACCATCACGATGGTGATGCCCTGCGCATGAAGCGCATCGAACAAGCCAAGAACGTCGTTTGTCGTCTTCGAGTCCAAAGCACCAGTCGGTTCGTCAGCCAACAAAAGCGCCGGCTTGTTGATGATGGCCCGAGCAATTGCAACTCTCTGCTGCTGACCACCAGACAGCTGATTCGGGCGATTCTTCAATCTTGCTCCGAGGCCCACCTGCTGCAGTGCTCCAACAGCCCTTCTCTCGCGCTCCATGGACGGGACACCCGCATAGATCATCGGCAACATGACGTTCTCCATCGCAGTGGCGTGGGGAAGGAGATGAAATTGCTGAAACACAAAACCAAGCTCTTGATTTCGCAAATCAGCCAGGGCATCGTCATCAAGATGCTCTACAGCAATGCCGTTTAGACAGTAGGAACCAGTTGTTGGTCGATCAAGGCAACCAAGAACATTCATCGCGGTGCTCTTGCCCGATCCACTCGCTCCCATTACAGCCAGATAGTCGCCTTGATGAACATCAAGATCGAGACCATCGAGAGCCTTGACCAAACCCTCACCACTACCGTAGGTCTTGCTGACATTGCGAAGTTGCGCCACAGATGGACGAAAGCCATTCGGGCGATCAGCCAAGGGAGGCTCCTGCAGAATTAGCGATAGCCTGCTGGAGTAATGGAGTACCAGCCACTGTGCTGCTTGCCCACTCGAAGAGTGGATTTGAAAGAATTCCCCCCACCGCTGTCACGACGACGCAAAGAAGAAGTGCAACTCTGAGGGGAGGAAGACCCATTGTTGTCCAGCTCACGGGAGGATATGCCTTAACAACATCTGAAGCGTCTTGAGGTTCCTTAACCACCATCATCTTGATGACCCCGATGTAGTAATAAATTGAAATCACTGACGTCACAAGGCCAACCACAACCAGGACATATTGGTGATCCGCCCAACCAGCAAAGAAGAGGTAGATCTTTCCGAAGAAACCGAGCATGGGAGGAATCCCCCCCAAGGAAAGCAGACACAGGCTGAGCCCAAGTGTGATCAAAGGGTCTTTTTGATAAAGACCCGCATAATCTGAAATCCTGTCGCTCCCGGTTCTGATCGAAAACAAGATGATGCAAGCAAATGCACCAAGGTTCATGAACAGATATGTGGCCATATAGAGAACCATTGCAGCAAAACCATCCTCGGTTCCGCAAACGAGGCCAATCATGACAAATCCAGCCTGTCCAATTGAGCTGTAAGCCAACATTCTCTTCATTGAGGTTTGTGCGAGAGCCACCACGTTGCCCAGCGTCATGCTGAGGATCGCCAGAACCGTGAACAGCAATTTCCATTGCGTATCGAAACTTCCAAAGCAACCGACCAATAAACGGAGGGCTAAAGCAAATCCAGCGGCCTTCGATCCGACAGACAAAAAAGCCACAACAGGAGTAGGGGATCCTTCATAAACGTCGGGCGTCCATTGATGGAAAGGAACAGCCGCAATCTTGAAAGCCACCGTGGCAAGCACAAAAACCAGAGCCAAAGCCGCCAGCGGCGTAGGACTGGCCATGAGGGCATTTCCGATCACCTCCAGACTTGTGGATCCGCTCAATCCATAGAGGAGGGAGGCTCCGTAGAGGAAAACTGCTGCTGCTGCGGAACCCACGAGCAGATATTTCAATGCCGCTTCTGAACTGCGTGCATCTCGCTTCATATATCCCGACAATAGATAACTCGCCACCGACAGCGTCTCGAGTGAGACGAACACACTCACCAGATCAGTGGCACCGCAGAGGAGCATTCCTCCAAGAGTTGCTGCCAGAAGGATGGCTGCGTATTCCCCAACCGGAGTGCCACTCTGCTCGGCGTATCGCCAACTAATCAGCAGTGAAAGGAGAGTGGAGAGAGCCACAACTGCCCGGAAGGCAATCGATAGATGATCCGATAAAAAAGCACCCAAAAAGGATGGCTCTAGCGGAGTATTCCACTGCAGGGCAAGAAGGAGCAAAGCCGACCCCAAACCCCCGTAGCAAATTGGCGGAACCCAACGAACAGCAACCCTTTCTCCTGCAAGGTCAACAAGCAATGTGGCGATCATGGCCACGAGAACGGCAGCTTCAGGCCCGATCGTGCCGGCATGCAAAGCAAGATTGAGCAGCTCACCGGGAGCGCCAACGGCCTGGGTGGAGAGAAGCAGAGCACCCATGTCGGGCATGGCGAGTTTGGTCAACCAATGACCCGGACTTTAGCGGCGCTTCCGCTCATCCCTGAATGAATTCCCTGATTTCGCTGCAGAAAGGCCGACGGTGCGATAAAGAGGGGGACGGTTACCGACCCACCGTGGCGAACACCCTGGTCATCGTTGAGAGCCCCACAAAGGCAAGAACCATCCGTGGATTCCTTCCTAAGGGCTATCGGGTGGAAGCTTCGATGGGGCACGTCCGAGATCTACCGAACAACGCAAGTGAGATCCCTGCAGCTCACAAAGGCCAGAAGTGGGCGAACCTTGGGGTAAACACCGAAGCTGACTTCGAGCCTCTCTATGTCGTTCCGAAAGACAAGAAAAAAATTGTGCGCGAGCTCAAAGATGCCCTGAAAGGTGTCGATCAGCTCCTGCTGGCGACTGACGAAGATCGCGAGGGAGAGAGCATCAGCTGGCACCTTCTGCAGCTTTTGTCTCCCAAGGTTCCCGTGAAACGGATGGTGTTTCATGAGATTACAAAAGAGGCGATTTCAAGGGCGCTCGCTGATACGCGTGAGCTGGATATGGAGCTTGTCCATGCCCAGGAAACACGCAGAATTCTGGATCGATTAGTGGGATATACCCTTTCGCCTCTGTTGTGGAAGAAGGTCGCATGGGGTCTGTCAGCTGGACGAGTTCAGTCAGTCGCTGTCCGCCTGCTGGTGCAACGAGAACGGGCCAGACGCGCCTTCCGCAGCGGAAGTTACTGGGACCTGAAAGCGGCTCTCGAGTTCGAGAAGATTCGCTTCGATGCCAAACTCACACACCTCGAAGGAGCCAAAATCGCCTCCAGTAGCGATTTTGATGAAAGCACCGGCGATCTCAAACAGGGCAGCAAGGTACGCCTGCTCAACGAAGAAGACGCTCGCTCCCTTTCACTCGGATTGAAAGAATCGGTTTGGAATGTCTCCTCAGTTGAGGAAAAACCCACGGTGCGAAGGCCCGTACCGCCATTCACCACAAGCACTCTGCAGCAGGAATCCAACCGCAAACTGCGTCTTTCCGCCCGGGAGACGATGCGTTGTGCCCAAGGGTTGTACGAGCGCGGGTACATCACATACATGCGGACCGATTCAGTTCATCTCTCAGACCAAGCCATCACGGCAGCCCGCAAC
>WTGE01000213.1 GCA_011525445.1 Synechococcus sp. CO36386bin_37 | reverse complement strand
AGGCATGGTGCTCGTCAAGCCTGGATCAATCACTCCTCATACCAAGTTCGAGGGTCAGGTCTACGTTCTCAAAAAAGAGGAAGGTGGCCGTCACACTCCTTTCTTCGCCGGTTATCGCCCACAGTTCTACATTCGTACGACCGACGTGACCGGTCAAATCACTGCATTCACTGCAGAAGATGGCAGCAACGTTGAAATGGTGATGCCCGGAGACAATATTCAGATGACTGGAGAGTTGATCTGCCCTGTTGCTATGGAGATGGGCATGCGTTTCGCCATCCGTGAAGGTGGTCGGACCATTGGAGCTGGAGTGGTGTCCAAGATCATCGAATGATCTAGTACCTTCCTGAGACAGGCTGGCTCAGGTCAACCTGTCTCGTAGAATATTTGCGGGATTTATTGCATCGGCTGCATTAAATCCCGTTTGAACCTCGACAATCCATCTCACCGTCTCAGATCGAGACTCGTAAGTGTTTCCATGTCCACTGCAATCGCTCAGCAAAAAATCCGTATTCGGCTCAAGGCATTTGACCGCCGCATGCTTGATCTTTCTTGCGACAAAATCATCGAAACAGCTGACAACACGGCTGCAACAGCTATCGGCCCTATTCCTCTGCCAACCAAACGCAAAATTTATTGTGTTCTACGTTCTCCCCACGTGGATAAGGATTCACGGGAGCACTTCGAAACACGCACACACAGACGCCTCATTGATATCTACAGCCCTTCTGCAAAAACCATTGATGCCTTGATGAAGCTCGATCTTCCCAGTGGTGTAGACATCGAAGTCAAGCTCTAATCTTCGACCCATCCCAAGATCATCTTCCTATGATTTTGGTCATTGCATGAATCTGAATGGTTGATCTGTCCGTCAGAGAACTTCCCCTGTTCCCTCTGCCGGACGTGGTTCTTTTCCCTAATGACGTTCTGCCGCTGCATATATTCGAGTCCCGCTACCGAATGATGTTGCAAAGCATCCTCGAAACTGATCAACGTTTTGGTGTCGTCCGCTGGGATCCACATCAGCAAAACATGGCTGCTGTCGGATGTTGTGCAGAAGTGATCCAACATCAAACTGGCGAAGACGGTCGCAGCAATATCGTGACCTTGGGGCAACAGCGCTTTCGGGTGCTCAACGTGACCCGCGAAACCCCCTTTCGGACCGCAATGGTGAGCTGGATTGAAGACGATCCTGTCGACAACGCAAACGAACTTGTGGCTCTCTCAAACACAGTGAGGCAAGCTTTAAAGGATGTTGTTGAATTGACTGGAAAACTCACTGACTCAATAACAGCCCTACCCGACGACTTACCTGACCTTCCCAGAGAACTTTCTTTCTGGATTGGGGCCCACTTAGGAGGGCAGGTTGCGGATCAGCAGCAAAATCTTTTGGAGCTCACAAATACACAAATTCGCCTCGAGCAGGAGTTCGAGATGTTGGACGAAACCCGTCGACAGCTTGCTGCTCGCACTGTTTTACGTGACACATTGTCGGAGACCGATTCAACAAACGGATGATGTTTATTCCTCCCTTATTGGTCCCCGCTGTCATCGGGCTGGTGGTTTTGGTTTGTGGCTACCAGATTTGGATCGGGCGCAACCGCGCGTACCACTCCAGTGAAAGTGTTGCGGCTGCCTATGACGCTTGGACCGATGACCAATTGCTGGAATCCCTATGGGGCGAACATGTTCATCTAGGGCACTACGGATCACCGCCTCAGGCACGTGATTTCCGACAAGCCAAAGCCGATTTCGTCCATGAGTTAATCCGTTGGAGTGGCTTTGATCAACTCCCTGCCGGATCACGTGTCTTAGACGTGGGGTGTGGCATTGGAGGGAGCGCCAGGATACTTGCGCGTGATTACGGCCTTGATGTGCTGGGCATCAGTATCAGTCCAGCACAGATCAAGCGGGCCACCCAGCTGACACCCCAATCCCTGTCCTGTCACTTTGCTGTGATGGACGCTCTCGATTTGGAACTTGATGATGAAAGTTTCGATGCCGTCTGGAGTGTCGAAGCTGGTCCCCATATGCCTGATAAGCAACGGTTCGCGGATGAACTTCTACGCGTCCTCAAACCTGGTGGTCGACTAGCCGTAGCTGACTGGAACCGGCGCGATCTGGTTGAGGGTCCTCTTGATCGACAAGAGCGCTGGGTGATGCATCAATTGCTTACCCAATGGGCCCACCCCGAGTTCGCGAGTATTCGTGGATTTCGTCAAAACCTCGAGAACAGCCCCTACCAACGTGGCGAGATCAGAACGGGTGACTGGACTGAAGCCACATTGCCCTCTTGGAATGAGTCCATTCTTGAGGGGTTGCGACGACCCAATGCTGTTCTCCGACTTGGTCCCAAAGCCGTCATCCAAGGGCTTCGTGAGACACCAACGTTACTGCTCATGCGATGGGCGTTCGCGCGAGGAATGATGCAATTCGGAGTCTTCAAAACCACTTCAAATTGAAAATCAATCCAAAACGGAACTGCAGTAAGAACCAAAATGAAGCAGATGTTCACACATCGGCCGAAGCCTTGCAATGAGACGGCTTAATGCTTCTGCTGTGTGGTGATTGGGCAACTCCACATCCACAAAAAAGACGTATTCCCCAAGATCTCGCTTCGAAGGTCGTGATTCGATGCGACTCATGTTGAGCCCAAGCTCTGCAATCGCCTTTAATGCCTCAACCAAAGCTCCCGGAGCATTTTGATGCAATGAGAAAGCGAGACTGGCAAGATCTCCCTCCTCTCCCCCTTCACCTTTACGCAGCAACAGAAAGCGAGTGCGATTTCCAGGAACATCGTTGATGGGATAAGCCAATTCCTTCAAGTCCTGCTGATCGGCAACCGTGCGATCAGCAATGGCCGCTCGAAAATGACTTCCTCGCACCATTCGAGCCGCTTCAGCCGTTGAACTCGCGGGTAGCTGAATGGCCTGCGGAAGATGATGCGCCAACCAATTGCTGCATTGAGCTAACGCTTGCGGATGGGAGAGGACCTCGGAAATTCCCTCCATCGATCCGCTGCTGAGTAAGGCATGACGAATCGGTAGGACGAGCGCTCGGCAAATCTTCAAGTTCGAATAGGACCAGAGAGCATCAAGGATCGCCGTGACGCCACCCTCAACGGAGTTCTCCACAGGCACCACCGCAGCATCACAACGTCCCTCCGCGACAAGCTCCACGACAGACCGAAGCCCCGTACATGCCACCAGCTCAGGATTTTCAACGTCCTCAAGTTGCATCAGGCAACGAGCAGCCCGCTCCCCATAGGTGCCTTTTGGACCAAGAAAAGACACACGCATCGGCATCGGTTCCTCACACACATCAATGGATAGGATCATGCCGTGTCAGGACACGATCATGCCCCTGGCCTTTCGAGCCAGTCAGCATCTCGATCTCGCTATCGCGGATGAACGCGATCAGTTGCATGCTTATCTGCGTGAACACGATCGAGTTGTGAAAGCCCTGCTGGACCCCAGCCAGCTCAGAGAAACTTCTCCTGGGCGCTATCGCTACACCGTGACAACCCTGAAGGTGTTTCAACTGCATGTGAAACCCGTTGTTTCCTTGGTCGTTGATGAAGTCTGCAATCAATTGCGCATCCGTGCCCTCGATGCAGACCTTGAAGGATTGGGTTTGGTGGATGATTTTCAACTCAATCTGGAAGCGTTGCTTGAGGCGACTCCCCGGGGCTTGCAAGGAGAGGCCATGCTGAGCGTGAGTGTGAGTCAGCCTCCTCTTCTCCGTCTCATTCCTAAGCGGGTCTTGGAGAGCACGGGAGAGTCCATCCTGAACGGCATCCTGCTCACGATCAAAGGTCGAGTTGGTCATCAGCTCGTTTCCGATTTCCAGTCTTGGGCTCAGAACCAGAAAGACGCTGTAAGCGATCGGTCTGCCTTAAGCAGTGGCGAATAACTTTTTTAAAAAAGAATGCCGATGCAGAGGGGTCGGACCAGAGGCCAATAAAGCAGCTCGATGTTGAACAGTTCCGTAACCGGCATGCCGGTCCAGTCCATACCCTGGGAACCGCTCAGCAAGACGACGAACCAGCGCGTCTCGCGCCTCTTTCGCCAGAACACTGGCTGCTGCAATGGCAGCATTGCTGCTGTCTCCGCGCACGATGGTGCGTTGCGAACCGGACCATAAACGCAAGGGCAGCACTCCATCCACCAGAACCAAATCGGGTGTGCTTGGCAACCGCTGAAGAGCGCACAGCATGGCGCGTTCGGTTGCGGTACGGATACCGAAGCGATCAATGGCCCATGCAGAGCTTTGCCCTAACCCCCAGGCCTGAGCCGCTGCCTCAATCTGAGGAACCAATTCGGCTCGATGACTGGGCTTTAACGCCTTGCTGTCGGTCAAGCCAGCAGCACGCAAACGATCGGCTGCGTTATCCGTCAGCACAACGGCCGCTGCAAATACTGGGCCAAACAAGCAGCCACGGCCGACCTCATCGACTCCAGCGATACTGAGAGCCTCATCTTCAATCCCTGGCTCTAACTCAGGCACTGACACTTTGGAACAGTCAGTCGTTTGCCACAGTCGCTGCAGACGACCGCCGCCGCCGCCGCCCTGGTCTTGCTTCAGACGCATCAACAGACTCAGGACTCATCGTTGAATCAGACGATCTGACTGTTTCTGTCTCAGATTCAAAAACTGATATGTCGTCCTGGATTGGCGTTTCAACCAAAGGAGTGATCTCCACAAGCAGAGGCTTGCGGCTCTCCTGCCGCTGCAAATCATTAACGGCTAAAGGTGAGGCGTCGTCCGCACCCCCATTCGCACTAGAGCGGACAGGAGGCACACCTCGTCCATTGCCCCTCGGTCCGCGGCGACGACGGCGACCCGAGTTTGCCGCCATTTGCTGACGAGCCTGCTCCAGCACCTGCTCTGCGTCTTCGCCTGGGCGCACAATGCGCACCATCAAATTGTCCTGTTCAGGCTGGGAATCAAGTAAAAGCACTGGATTAAGGCCGAGCCATCCATAGACCTGCTCCTCGTGTTCATCCATTGGAACCGCGATCAGCTCAGGATCCTGACGACGGCTCACACTTGCAGGTTCAATCGCAGCAGGTGAAGACGCATTCGTGGCAACGTCCACATCCTCCAAAGGGGCATCAACGTTGTCGGCAACGCCGGAAGCCGCGGCCACTCTCCCCCGGCCACCACGACGACGTTTGGCATTCGAGGCCTCAGCCGTCAAAGGGACTTCAGCACGAGCCGACGCGGCAGAGCGCACGAGCCCTGAGGCCGTAGCCAGAGGTTGCATCTGATCTTTACCAGGAAGAACGGCAACATGACCAAGCCCACCACAGCTGGGGCAGGCACGTCCAAACAATTCGTAAATATTTTGCCCCTGACGCTTCCGCGTCAGCTCCACAAGACCAAGTTCTGTGAGCTGTGCGATTTGAGGGCGGGCTGCATCATCACGAATCGCACCGGTGAAATGCTCCAACAATTGAAGCTGATCACGCCGAGAGTCCATGTCGATGAAATCGACGATGATGACTCCACCGATATTGCGCAAACGCAACTGGCGAGCGATCTCAATCGCCGCCTCACAATTGGTCCACAGCACCGTCTCCCTGGCATTAGCAGAACGGGTAAACGAGCCAGAGTTGACATCGATCACCGTTAAAGCTTCCGTGGGTTCGATGATCACGTAACCACCGGAGGGAAGATCCACTCTTGGCTTGAGGGCATCGCGGATCGCCCCATTGACTTTGTAGTGCTCAAGCAACTCAGAGGGCTCGGCATAAGCTTCCACAATCACGCCATTGCCCTCCTCTCCCAAGAACGAACGAACCCTGTCCACAGCAGCTGGAGATTCCACCACTACCCGCTCCAAATCCAAGCCGGTGTGATCTCGAAGGATGCGATGAAGAAAGTCCTCATCACGGTTGAGAAGCACCGGAGGAGAAGCCGTCTCAGCGGCTTTTTGGATGGCCTCCCATTGACGAAGGAGTGATTCAAGATCGTCAATCAGAGATTCTTCACTGATCCCGTCCGCTTCGGTGCGAATCAGCAACCCTGCTCCGGGAGGCTTCACCAACACACCGAGAGCACGCAACCGATTTCGCTCCCCCTCAGAACTAATACGTCTGGAAATATTCACGCCTTGACCGCTGGGTTGAAAAACGAGATAGCGGCCTGGCAGAGCCAAATTGCCCGTAAGTCGAGGACCTTTGGTACCAGTGGGCTCTTTCATGACCTGAACCAGCACTTTTTGGCGTGGCTCTAGGAGTTCAGTAATTCCAGCAGCGCCCTTTTTCAGGCGCAGAGGGCCTAAGTCCGTGACATGGATAAAGCCATTTTTTTCACTTTCACCGATATTGACAAAAGCAGCATCAATTCCAGGGAGAACATTCTCAACAGTGCCCAAGTAGACGTCACCGATCTGGTAACTCCCTTGAGCAACAATCAACTCATCAACACACTCATCTGTGAGAACAGCAGCGATACGCAGTTGCTCAGCGATAACAATTTGCTGGGGCATAAAGAATGACTGACGACACACGTCAGAGCTGAAGTCCGATCAACAGCCAGCCGGCATGTCGCACGGGGTGGATTGAATTCAGGTGACCTAAAAGGTCTAAACATTCGGAGCGAATACTCCTTTGATTGGAAGCTCAACTGCAACGCCTAGACGTTTTGAAACAGGAGGCTCTGGCCTCTCATTCCGCAGGATGTGGAGCAAGAAGGTCGGGACGAAACCGTGGCGTGGGTCCAACGAAATTCATCTTGATTAATAAGTTAGCACCGGACAAGCCGAAGCTCGAGTCGCCGAACATTTTGTAGAAGTAAGGATTGCTCCATTGCTTCAGACAACCAGTGCTGCAGCTGAGCAGGCTTCATACTCCTACCTTGATGATCAATGCGAGCCAACAGCTCCATCATCATTCCCTCAGTGGCCTCCCCAGCAACAGGGCCAACCAGCTCAAGACTCACTAAAGCAGGCCTGCAATCACGCTGCCGAAGGCGCCCTTTTTTGTCTTTGTCTTCCCAAATGAGGGTGTCACGGCTCAGCAAATCATCCAAAGCCTCTCTCCACCGCTCGTGAGCAATCGAGGGTTCACCCAATTGAGACTTCAAGACAAAGCTCCACCGAGAGGCCTCCAATTGCTGGGACAAACTCGGACCCGATACGGAAACCTCCTTAGCCTCCAGCAATGCCAGACCGGGAGGCAGTGTCTGCTGCCAACGCCGTAACACCTGCTGAGCCTCAACCGATTCACAGAACTCCAGATCCATCCATTCCCCTTCTGCCTCAACACCAAGCGGCAACGCCAAAGCGAGCTGAAGACGAGGCAGGGGGTGAAAACCACCGGTGAAACTCACTGGCAATTCAGACCGACGAAGCGCACGCTCAAATAAACGCACCAAATCAAGATGGCTGAGTAAGGCCATCGCTCCTGTCTTACTGAAGCGAAACCTGATTCGACAGGCGCGATTGCTGGGCGGTGCCTTCGTTGCCTGTTGAACAGGGATCCCAGGCGGAGGGATCACCACGTTGTGACCTAAGTCCGGACCGCAAACTCCACAACTGCTGCATCCCTCAAACGAACAATCAGGAACCACCGCTGCTTCTAAAGCCCTTTTCAGATCTTCTGCCAACCAACGCTTATCAATCCCGGTATCAATGTGATCCCAGGGCAAAGGCTGTCCGCAAAACCGATCCAAGTCCTCGTCGCACAACGCATTGGCACTCCCCCAGTCCCCTAGCTCAAGTGCTCGATAACGTCCTTCAAGACCAGCCTTGGCAATAGCTCCAGTCCAAGCCTCATAGGTGCGATCGAGAGCCTCGAACCATGCATCCATTCCGGCACCCGCTCGCCAGGCCGCTTCGATCACCGGCGCCAAACTCCTGTCACCGCGACCGACAAAATCCTCCATGGCCGACAACCTCACATCAGTGAAGTTGAAACGAACACCCCGGAGCCGTTTTCCGGCTTCTCTGAGCAATTGCTGGCGCCTCAGGAACTCAGCGGTCGAAACGCTATGCCACTGAAAAGGCGTATGGGGCTTTGGGGTGAAATTACTGATCGTGATATTCAGATTGAGACGGCCCAGATCTCGACAGCTCTCCAACAACATCCGACATGTTTCTGCGATCCCGAGCACATCGGAATCCGTCTCGCCAGGAAGCCCGATCATGAAATAGAGCTTCACTTTGCGGAAGCCGTTCTGCATGGCAGTCCGGATGCCACGAACCAAATCAGCATCAGTGAGACCCTTGTTAACAATGTCTCTCAACCGCTGGGTGCCAGCTTCCGGAGCAAAGGTCAAACCTGCCTGACGCGTTCCACCGAGAATGTG
>WTGE01000457.1 GCA_011525445.1 Synechococcus sp. CO36386bin_37 | reverse complement strand
ATAATTAGCTGTATAATATTTATATTTTAGTGATGTCGATCATCTTCATTCCTAATTTGATTGACAACGAGCTTGTTAACAAGACTCAGATTCTTGACGAAAGACATCTGCGAGTCGCTGCAAATCAATGCGCACCGAAGTTAGGAGTTGGCCCCTTCCGTGGCCATTGGACTGCGCTGGAGTGAACCTAGCTGATCCATCCCACCAGAAGGGCAGGTTCTTGCGTCGAAATCGCAGCGATAGATCGTGGACTTCTGCCAACTGAGTGGAATCTCCAGAAGATCGCGAGTACCGGTGAGTCCCTGGGTCAAAAACAACAAGGCCGCAAGCACATTGGCTGTGACATGCAAACGGCGCCAGCGAAGATCGCGCAGGATTTCAGGGCGGGCTCCAAGGGAAAACAACATCAACCCCGTCACACCCACGCCGGCCCAATAATGCGATTGCCAGAACGCCGGGGTGAGTGGATTATCCGATAAACGCCACACTTCAGGTTGCGCACCGAGGCCTAACACGCCTACCCAGGTGATCAATGAAAAGGCCAATCGCAAGCCAGGCAGAGAACATCGCCAAAGGGCGAAGAGGCTCGCAACTGTTCCACACAACACCAGCAACAGCTGAATCCCACGACCCATTCCTCCTGCGAATTGAGCCAAAGGCACCTTCGTGATGATGACAACCGTGAGTGCAATCAAGACCAACAGCACCACGGATGCGGCCAACCAACGGCCCAGGTCGCTGTGATCACGTCCCACCGTGGGAGGTAACTTCCGCTTCTGAACCCGGCGGGCACGCGTTTGCAGGGCCAACCGAACCACGATTCCAATCAATGGATAGACCAACACCACAGCAAGAAAAGGGTGAAGGATCCACAACCAGTCAACGGCTGCCATTCTTAGATCGACATCAACGCAAAAGGTAGCCATGCCCTGAAAAAAGCTACAAACAAGGCGCTGTTATTCACAATCAAAGCCACACAATCAGACCCGCCAAGTTCACCAAAGTGAGTCCAACCCTTCAGCAACAGCCCTAAGCAATTGTGAATGGTGTTCTATAGATGGAAGCCAAAGATTGCAGACAGACCGGTTGACAAACACTCAAGCTGATCGAACTGGACATCAAATCCGAGACCTCTGCCCTGCACTGGCCAGCAAAACCTATTTCAACTTCGGCGGACAGGGACCTCTGCCAACACCATCGCTCGAGGCCATCACCGAAAGCTGGCAACGCATTCAACAACTCGGGCCTTTCACCTCGGATGTCTGGCCCTATATCAGTGCTGAAACCAACCGGACGCGCACCTTGCTTGCCAGGTTGTGTGGCGTGGCTCCTCACCGCCTGGCTTTAAGCGAAAACGTCACCAGCGGCTGTGTGCTTCCCCTGTGGGGACTCCCTTTTCAAGCGGGTGATCGTCTTCTGATCAGTGATTGCGAACACCCTGGAGTCGTTGCCGCATGCCAGGAGTTAGCAAGGCGTGAACAACTGGAAATCGATCAGCTTCCTGTTCAACAGTTAAGACGAGGACGTGATCAGCAAGCGGAAACAGATAGTGAACTCATCAGACTGCTCGAACAGTCTCTGCGGTCACGCACCAGGTTGGTGGTCCTCTCCCATTTGCTCTGGAACACCGGCCAACTGATGCCGATCGCTCAAGTCGCGGAGCATTTGCAACGCCATGCCCAACGTCCTTACTTACTGGTGGATGCCGCCCAGACAATGGGTCAGATTCCTGTGGACCAAGCAGCACAAGCAGCGGATATTTATGCCTTCACAGGACACAAATGGGCCTGCGGACCTGAGGGACTCGGGGGAGTCGCACTCTCCGAACGCATCCTCAATGAAACCAACCCAACCATCATTGGTTGGCGCAGTCTGAAAGACGAAACGCGTGCCATCTTTGACGATCCAGATCCATATCACCACGACAGCCGGCGGTTTGAAGTCGCAACAAGCTGCGTGCCACTCATGGCAGGGTTGCGCCAATCCTTGAACTTGTTAGCCCAGGAAGGAAATGCACAAGAGCGGCTGCACACGATCCAAGATTTGAGCCTTCAGCTCTGGACTGAATTAAACACACTGGAGGGAACAACCCCATTGCTCGAAGGCGCACCACCCGCAGGTCTGGTGAGTTTTCAACTCAACGATTCATGCTCTCGGAACACATCTGAAATCGTGCAACTGCTGGGACAACAGGGGATCTGGATTCGCAATCTGGAAGAGCCCATCTGTCTTCGAGCCTGCACGCATATCACCACCACACCTGAGGAGCTCCAACGCTTCGTACAGACACTCCAGGCCTTGCTTCAGGCATCCTGATCAGCCCAGCCAACGATGAGTCAACGCATCAGCATCCGTTGAGTTCGGAACCAGATCACCACGAAGGGCGATCAGAAGAGCACTGGATTCCATGAACTGATCGTCATGGAAATAGCCTCCTCAAGCCAACCCCATGCCATCAGAATCCAGAACGCAAGGGGCGAATGCGATCAAGAAAAGATCAAACAACATTCCTCTTTGATATCCACATCAGTCCAAACATTAGAGACAGGAGAATTTCAGCTAGAGTCTTTCTGTGATTTGCTATAGGCCTGCATTGAGCTCTGATTCGCTAGAGCACAACGATGGAACCATTCAAGCGCAATCTTTTCCTTGCATTCCTTTCATCAAACAAAATCAATGCAGTCCAACATTAAGGATTCAAGCGATTTCAATCAAGGCAATCTGAAAGCTTCATTCATGAAAACAGGTCGCTGGAAAATCATTCCAGCGCTCATCATGCTTGTGCTGACGCAACTTGCCTCCACGCAAGGATGGCCCACTCTTGTTTGCTTCATTCTCTCCGCAGGAGGGATCATTCCAATCGCTCTCCTTCTCAGCGATGCAACAGAAGAAATAGCTGAGCAAAGCGGGCCCACAATTGGAGCCATCTGCACCGCAGTTTTTGGAAATTGTGCTGAGTTCATCATTGCTCTTTCAGCCTTAAGGCTTGGTCTGATTGATGTCGTCAAAGCGAGCATCACTGGTGCGATTCTTTCTGATCTGCTGCTCGTAACAGGCTTGGCCATGTTGGTTGGAGGCTTGAAATTCAGCGAACAAAGCTTTCAAGAAACCATGGTTCGCACCAATGGAGCCGCGATGACATTGGCGGTGATGGCCATGGCCCTACCAGCATCATTGATCAGCACGTCAGGTATCGATGATCCAGTCGCAATCCATGGTCTGTCGATCACCGTTGCGGTGATCCTGATCCTGATCTATTTCTCAACCTTGATCTTCTCGCTAGCAACACATAGCCACCTCTTTGATCCTCGCCACATCAATCATGACGATGATGAAAATGAAGATCATGAACCCGAGCAGACCAGTTCAAACCTCGCAGAACTCAGTCCTTGGCTTCTTCAATTAGTGTTGAGTACGGCTCTTTTAGCTTATCAATCGGAAAGCTTTGTCCATTTTTTAGAGCCAGCCACGGAACAGCTTGGATTCAGTGCTCTCTTCACTGGGATCATCATCATCCCTATCGTTGGCGGATTTTCGGAATATATCCCTGCTGTTAAAGGGGCCTGGCGAGATCAAATGGATCTACCCATTTCCCTCGCGATGGGATCCAGCTTGCTGGTTGCTCTACTGATCGCCCCAGCACTCATTCTGATCGGCTCCATCATTGGAAGGCCCATGAATCTCGACTTCACGGCCTTTGAAGTGATCTCTCTTATTTTCAGCGTGTTGATTGTGAATCTGGTGAACATGGATGCCAAATCAAATTGGCTTGAAGGCGTATTACTGTTAGGAATGTTTTCGATCTTTGGCGCAGCATTCTACTATTACCCAAGCTAATTCAAAATCTTAAACGAGATATCAAGATCCGAAATCTAGGACTAAATCTCCATATTAATTGGATCATCGAATTCACCTTAAAGCCCTAGTACAAGCATTTAAATCAAATCATTACATTCAACAGAGGAAGGATAAAGCCCTCTGTTTCTCATCCTGAAACCTTTTTCCTTAATGCATGAAGGGCTTGCTCACGGTCATCAAAATGGATTTTCTGAGTGCCAAGAATCTGATAATCCTCATGACCTTTACCAGCAATAAGCACTAAATCACCACTCCCAGCCTCGTGAATCGCGTCAGCGATAGCCTCCGCTCGATCCACTTTCACCTCAAAATCGGTTCCTGAAGGAATTCCTCGAACCACATCCTCCAGGATTTGCATTGGATCCTCTGTTCTTGGGTTATCAGAGGTCACAACAACGCAATCAGCCAGCTCTGCCGCAATCGTCGCCATCTGCGGACGCTTGCCACGATCCCTGTCACCACCACAACCGAAAACACAGATCAGTTGACCATCAACAAACGGTCGGCAGGCCTTGAGGGCACTTTTCAAACCATCTGGAGTATGCGCGTAATCCACCAGCACCGTGGGCAACATCGCGTTTGGAGCCGTTTCCACAACAACCCGTTCCATCCGGCCGGGAACCCCTCGAAAACTGCCAGCAGCCTCCAGTAACTCGTCCAAAGGAAAACCCTGCTGCAGCAATGCACCCACCGCCTGCAGCAGATTCATCACATTGAACCGCCCGAGCAGAGGGGAGCGGAATGCCCCTGTCCCCATTGGACTGGACAGCAATCCCTCAACACCAAAGGAACCCATGACCAGGTTGGACATGGTCAATTCCGCTTCACCTGGAGTATCGGACAAAGAACTTCGCCAACAGAGATCTCCCAGACGTTCCGCCAGTTGTCGCCCCCATGGATCATCCACATTGACGACAAACTGAGCCCCACCAGCAGCGGATGGCTGATTAGCCACCAGAGGGGGAGCAAACAGTTTCGCCTTGGCTTCGAAGTAGGACTCCATCGTCTCGTGATAGTCCAGGTGGTCCTGGGTCAGATTCGTGAACACCGCACCGGCAAAGCGACATCCCGCCACACGATGTTGATCCAGGGCATGGGAGCTCACCTCCATGGCCGTTAACTGGGCTCCCGCAGCACATGCTTCTGCGAGCTGAGACTGCAGACGATCAGCCACAGCAGTGGTGTGGGTTGCCGTCACACTATGGCCGGGCCAGCGATTGGCGAGCGTGCCGAAGAGGGCGGACGCACGACCCGAGGCCAGGCTCAAATGTTCGATGAGATGGGTGGTCGTGGTTTTGCCATTGGTCCCTGTCACCCCAATCAAACCAAGACGCTCACTGGGCTGATCCCAAAAGGCCGCTGCGAGTTCACCCGCCCAGCGCGCAACCGGATCTGGCACCACGATGACCGCATCATCAGGGCCAGGAGGCTTGACGCCTGCCGCTTGATCTCCGATCAGAACCGCAATAGCCCCATCGGCAAGCGCACTCGGCCAGAAACTGCCCCCATCCACGCGCTCACCAGGCAAACCAACGAACACACTCCCGGGACTGACACAGCGAGAGTCGCTCGTGATCGAGGTGACCACTGCATCAGCAACGCCCCGTGGCACAGGCAGTCCCACCGCATGCAACAAGGCGTGGAGTGTCTGGGTCATCACTTGGTTCATTCAGGAGGGTGTTCTAGTCCGAACCCTCTGGACTGGAACATGCCTGATACAACCAATTCCGCAATCCATCACCACTTAATCGCGGAGAGACGCGCGGGAGTACCGCGTTTTCCAGTCCTAGAACTGGAACCTGGAGGTCGTAACGGGCTCGCAACTCCGGAGAGCAATCCGGCGCATCGATATCCAGAACAACCAATCGCAGTTTCAGTTGTTGCAGGTCAATCGCTCGAAGCCGCTCCTCCAAGCCTTCGCAGAGGCAACACCCCTGACGGCTGAACAGAATAAGATCGCGCATCAATCGGGCACAGGATCACATCCGCATGGAGTAAATGGATGGCAGCGCAGCAGCCGCTTTGAAGTGAGCCATACTCCCTTCCAGGGACCATGCTTCTGGATGGCCTCCAAACCATAGGAGCTGCAGGTAGGGATGAAACGGCAACGAGGTCCGATCATCGGTGAAATGAAGCGGCGGTAAACGCCAATCAAGGCAATCAACAGGGATGCCATTCCCTGTGAAACCAGATGTCCTATCGCTGCCATTACAGGACGCCCCAAAAGACTGAGCACCAATAATTTAGTGATATCACGGAAAGCCACTTTGCCCCGTCAACGTCGCGTCAGGCTCTTCCTTGTCCTCCTGTCGATAGGGATCGCCATATGGCTCAATCTGCCCTTCGCGCAGTCCAATGAACGGCTACCGGGTCAGGCCAACCGAATTGGCGACCTCTGGAAGTTGAATGCAGCACGCCAGCCCTGCCCTGCAGCCAACACTCTCCCGCCCAATGCCTACATTCCACCGCAGCAAAGGGAGGGGTCCCAAGCCATCCCTGTAGGAGTCAACATTCACGTGAATGAGATTCCATTCATTTCAGATACGCACAATCAATTTCAAGTGGATGGCCTGCTGACATCCACCTGGTGCGACAGTCGTGTCATCAGTGAGATCCCCGAGAGCGAAAAACAGCTGGTTTTCTTCAATAGCGCTGCTGAGGATTGGCTTAGCGAACATTGGTCTCCGCAACTGGAATTCACCAACCGTGTCAGTGAAGCCTTCTATCAGACGCAAACGGTCACGCTGAGAAGCAATGGATCTGTCGAGCGAATTGCCCGCTTTCAAGAAAAACTTGGATCAGAATTCAAACTGGAAAAGTTCCCTTTTGACCAACAGATTTTAAGACTCTATGTTCAGTCTTTTTCTTGGGATAAAACAATTGTTCAGCTCATCAATCTAGGCGATGTCGTAAGCCTGAGCCGCAACTCCAAACTCCCCGAATGGAAAATCCAGGATCTCCAATATGTAATCAGAAATCACGACGACCCAGAAAAAGGAAGCAAAGAATTCTCGAGACTCTCGTCCGAAATATCTATCAAACGCCGCTCGGGTTACTACATCTACAAAATATTTATGCCCCTTGGAATACTAGCTTTTACAAGTATATTTTTTCTAGCCATTCCAATCAATGCATTTGCCGACAGAATGGCATTCATATCAGGACTGCTCTTCACAACACTGGCCTATCAAATCATCATCGCCAGCTCAGTACCGAGAGTTCCCTATCTCACGCTTGGAGACACCTACACAATTTTTCTATTCGCATTCATGATCTCAGAGGTTTTCATCGCCTATCACATTTCTCAAAATGTTCAAAAGAATGGTAGTGATCGTGTGCCCGTCATTGAAAGAATGATGGAAATTTTTCTACCTATAATTTTCATTTCATCCCAAATTCTTTTCATCTGGCTAGCACTCAATTAATGTCGCAATAGATCATCATCTATTCGGATAGACGATTGCGTAAATCCTTGACCATACGCGCGATCTCGCCGAATTCATCAGGTCGCTTCTCAAGATCCTTGCCGCCTTGTTCGCCATGGAGTAAACGGACAATTTTGAATAAAGGTCTAAGAATCACTTTGGAAAAGAACCGATTCACAACCACAATCACCATGGCAGTAAGCCCCCCGATCGCCGCAACCAAAAGCAGAGCAAAGCGACTTGGGGAGGGTAACCCTGCGTCTTCAGGCAAGGTCACAATCTGGGCACCAACAACATCACCAAGCTTCCAACCAAATCCACCTTTCGAGCCATAGACCCTGATCTGGCTTCGGGGAGCTCGCTCGGGAGTTGAATGACAGACGAGGCAACTCTCCTTGGTCAAGCGAATGGGTTTTGCAACGAAATACTGGCGATGATCACTGTTTGTATCCAAAGAGCCACTTAACGCATTAAGCGACGGATCACTGACGAAACGCCGAATCAACTGCGCTTCCTGCTGATCCGCCAAATCAGCAGGACTTGTGGGATTTAAAGAGGCTTCGCGATATTGAAAATCTTCGTAAGCATGATTGAGTCTCAGATATTCAAAAACTTTTGTGGCTGAGTAACTCGGCACTGCCGCTGGAAGGAAAGACTCATCAGACACCGCATTGATCGGGGCAAGAATCGGATTGACCTTCCGAGAGGTATATTCGCGAACGGAAAGCATCACATCCATGAATTGGATGGCTTGGGATCTAACGTATTGGCGTGCAACGACCGAATAGCCCGCAATCACCAACACGACAGCCAAGATCAGGGCAACGAGCTGCACACCAACGAACCTGATCAGAAAATCGGTCGCGACTGAACGTGCTGGCGGGTTGGTCACAACAAAACCCGAACAGAAGATCCCAATTTTAACGAGGCTTTATTGTGGTTTGTTCGTGCTTCTGCGCGAAACATCTCAACGTCAATCCTTCCCGCCTATGTCTCGTTACCGCGGCCCTCGCCTGAGGATCACGCGGCGCTTGGGAGAC
>WTGE01000145.1 GCA_011525445.1 Synechococcus sp. CO36386bin_37 | reverse complement strand
ATGCAACTGACTGCTTTCAAGAATCCCTGCGATAGTTTGGGTTTGGGGTGAAAGCCGTTGCGGTCACTGGGCCTGCTTCAGTGCTATCACCCAAATGACTCATGGGGCCTGGAAGGGCCCTCTTTCAAGCTCGGGCAGCGTATAAATCTTTGATGGATCCTTCCTGTCCAAAGATTTTGCTTGCCTCTGGGTTTTTTGGCTGTCTCGTGGTGGGGCAAAAAAAATCGATTTTTGCCACAATGGGACCAGAAAAACTTTTCCAGTGCAATGAATAAATTATTGCAGGCTCTGTGTCTTGTAAGTCTCCTGGGATGTGTTGTGGAGGCTCAAACCTTTGAGGAAATAGCCGAAACACACAAAAAATGTAAGGATATTATTGATAACTTGGGTGATAGTGGTCAATACGAGAAAGGAAAACTCCACGCCAGAGCGTGGCAGGTGGCCTTGAAGATGAAAGGCTGGACTGAGGAGGAAAAAATATATTTAGATACGTCTCGATTTACGTCGCGACACGGGGATGGAGGAATGACGGCTGGTGCTCAGCTACTTATCGCCATGATGTATGCAAAGATGAATACTGAGATGTTTAATGTCAAGGGAAAGACTAATTCTTGCCTCCTGGGCGAGTTTAGTATTTATAAATCACGAGATTGGTCCTCGGCGCATAAGGGTTTTACCGAAAACCTGTCTCCGGATCTGAGGGCTCTATATTTCTCCCTACCTGCTCGTTGATTTAAGGTTAAGTTGTTTGGTCTCACTTCCACTTGAAATTTTGTTTGATTTGGCTTTGATCCCTCATTGATCTTATTCAAGAGAAGCCAGCCGATATAAGTCAAAGACTTTAGTGTTAAGAACTTTGGTCGCTGTTTGGTGATCATTGTCAGCCTGGCTCGCCAGGTGAGACTTTCCAGCCTCTGCCATCCCAGGTTGCAAAATTTGTTACTTGAGGACGGTGCTGCAGGACGAGCTGGTTGGTCCCCATAGCTTTGCTCGGTCGCGTCACTGGGTAGGCTGAGGATTGGTGAACTGAAAGGGCGAAGGAATGGCCGCTGATCACGCGCTTCTCAAGGAAGTCGCATTGGAGCTCTGGAACACGACCAAGAAACTGCGCCCTGGGCTGCCGAAGGCGCCTCGTGCTCAGTTGGTTCTCAAAGCCCTGATGATCATTGGTGATGTCAGTGATCAACTGGAAGCAGCCATGGTTCTGGGCCTGATCGCTGAGCAGGAGCCGGATGATGAGACCGAGCAGCAGGAGGAAGGGGAAGACAAAACAGTCGAGCAAGACGAGAGCGACACCAGCCGGTCGACGCCCCGGGTGGTCCGCAAGCGTTCCGCTTCACGCTGAACCGAACCGTCTGATCGCTGCCTCCCTTGCTTCCTTCCTTCCTCAGTTCAAGAAGGGTCAAGAGGGGGGAGTGGTTGATTCGAGACGACCACGACTGAGCTGGTGCAAGTCAACATCGCTATAAAACAACTCCAGATCATCTCGATAGCGATCGACCACAAGCTGGACCAGACCTGAGTCAGCAAAGTACTGACTGACGTCGGTGTGGTCGTCACCACGGCGACGATTTTTTTCTGGGAGATGTCCCAAGGGTGGAAGCCGTTCCTGTTTGAGGCGCGTTTCGAGTCGTTGCCAATCAGTCTCCATGGTTTCCAGCCGTCCGATGAAACTGGGGATGAGCTGGCCGTCGAGGCAAAGGATGCTGCTTTGGGGGAGCAGATGCACATCGATTGCCGCATCCACGGTTCCCGCAATGCACTTCAGAAAGTCACTGAACGCCATGTCGTGGCTGAGTCCCATGGCCTGCATGGGCCCAGGCACCTCATCCAGCTCAAGAATTTTGTTGTTGTAAGCCGAGACCAATCGGTCAAATGGATTGCGCACGAAGCTGAAGCTGAAGTGCGTGCCCCGACACATTCGTGCAGTGTGATTGTCAATCATGGAGGTCTCTCCATGGGTGCCTTTACTCCAGAATGCGTCGGAGGTGGTGCGTAATCCTGGCTCCGGTTCCTGTGTCAGCAATCGGCTGAGACTGGCCTTGATCGAGCTGTTGGCAACCTTCGGTACACGGCCATAGAGCAGTGGCAGGTCGCGAAAGCGAATGAAATGCTTTGGGCTCATAAATCCCAGTAATCTTTCGATTTTCCCATGTAAGACAGCAATTTTTTTGCATCAGGTTTGATCACCTTGAGCACGCGTTTCCTGAGGGCAGGGTCCCACTCGGGTTTATCAACGTGGCCTCGACCTTTGGCTCCAGCGATATTTTCCCGGGGCAGTGTGCGGTCGCTTTCAAGGATCAATTTCAGCCTTGGCTTCACTCCGAGAAAACGAAGCATCTTGCGCAAGCTGCGATCCGGATCATCGAGGAGATCCTCAAAGGTCATGCAATGGATTTGCTCGTCCGGGAAGTGTTTGCGAAAGGATGACAGGTGGCGGTAATACAAGGAACAGCCGACAACCAGGCGTCTGAGGGTACGGTTGTCCATCAACTGGCTGAAGTCAGCACAGTCCGGTCTGCGGCCGCGGTAATGACGCCACTGGGAAACGATTCGTTCCAGCGGATGGCGAACGATGTAAATCAGTTTGAGATGAGGAAGACAACGCCTCATCAATTCAGGGGCTCGTCGAAATGACTGCATCCTGCTGGCATACAGCGTGCTGGCTTCGCCGCGCAAGGCGAGGGATGATCCAGCCTCAAATCGCGAGGCATACCACTCCCAGCCTCTGGAGTGATAACGACCGAAGAATTTAGGCTCTTTGGGCTTGCTGATGAATATATCTGGATGCCGGGGGAGGATTGTTGTAAGCGTGGTTGTTGCTGATTTTGCGGCGCCGATAATAATAAAGTTGGGAAGACTTGATTTCTTCTCTTCAATCAGGCCGTCGTAGTCCCCGCGAAGGGACTCTTTGATCATTCGCATTGTGTCGGCATTCGATCCCATGATGCTCGTCCAGATCACACGCTTGCTTCGAAGTGGAGTTGGGGTTGGCTTTGTTTGGCCTTGCGTTGCAGTGGCGGTAATTTCTTGAGGCCGTCTCCATGGAGGAGCTCGTCGACGGTGTAGTCGCTGTAGAAGGTCTTGAAATCCTGCTCATAGCGCTCAAGCACTTTGTTGACCAGGCTCGATGAGTTGAACAGATTGCGAATATCGGAACGCCCGTCTCGCCTGACATTTTTGAGCGGTAGTCGTCCAAGGGTTGGCAAACCTTCCTTCTTCATCCGTCGGCGTAAGCGGGGCCAATGATCGGACATGTGTTCCATGCGCCCGACGAATTTGGGGACGAGTTTGTTGGCACAAAGCAACATGTCCGCCTGTGGACGAACGTGGTTGTCCATCAGTTCCGGATCGGCCTCGCAGATCATTTCGATGAAATGATCGAAGGCCATGCCGTGGTGGAGGCCCATTGTTTTCATGGGCATCGGTACATCATCGATCTCCAGAATCTTGTTGTTGTACGCCGCGACCAGACGGTCGAAGGGATTACGAACAAAGCTGAAACTGAAGTGGCTGGAACGCAGTCGTCTGGCCTGCTGGGGGGTGACCAACTGGGTCTCACCATGGGTGTTTTCACGCCAGAAGCGATCAGCTGTGGTTTTGATCCCACCGTCGGGACGATGGGCCAACAGTTTGCACAGCGTGGCTTTGATGGAGGAGTTGGCCACCTTGGGAACACGCCCGTACAACAACGGGATGTCACGGAACAGGATGAAGTGTCGAGGTGATTTGCTCATGCCCTCGCTGCAGCTTCGAGGCGTTCCAATGCGAGCCAAGCCGCTTCGCCACCATTTTTGTGGCCTTGCCAGATTTCGGGAATGAACGATGCCTTTGGGCAGTGTTGGTCGATCTGTTCGAACAGCTGCACCCAATCAATGTCCCCATCCAATATCTGCAGGCCTTCGCCATCCACATCCTTGGCATCCGCAAGATGCAGGTGGGCCGTGAACGGCAGGATCTGATCGAGGAACTGACGGAAGGGAATGTGGAGATGGTTGCAAGCCAGTTTTGAGTGGGAGACATCCAGGCAGACCCGCATGCCCTGCTCTTCACAGAACTGCCGGATGAAGTCCGTGTCCACAAACAGGTTGTGGAAGCGTTGCCCGCCGAAGTGCCAGGGGAAGGGGGGCATCGTCTGGGGAATGATCTCCACCTCTCCTGCGGTGTTCAACTTCTGCAGGCTTGTTATCAGTCGCTGGCGCAGCGGTTCCCGTTCGTTGCGATTGAGGTGATGGTGTTCTGAAAACCCGCCCACGTTGGTTACCAGCAACACTGGGTCCTCGCACTGGAAGCGATTCCTCAGGTCCCGTGAAATGTCGATCACCCGCTGCAGCTCTGCAATGGAGTGATCCCGATAGCTGGAATCCTCCGTGCAGAGGTCCAGGGTGTGGTCTCCCGCAAACAATTCGGGGGCATGAATCACCAGCCCGATGTTCTGCCGATCCGGGAGGACTTGATTGAGATCTACCTCCAGATCTTTGTAGCTGAGGTGAATCTCCACCAGATCCAGATTGCTCACCTCGGAGAACACCTTGATGTCGTGGTAGCGCACAGGTAAACCAAACGGCTGGTTGAACTGATACGTGCGCGGGGTGGCCGCAGGTGTTTCCAGATCGGACGGGAAGAACACCTCCCCTTGGCTCTTGGCCACCGGCAGGCGACGACCGATCAGATCCTTGAGCCGGTTGGGTTGCAGACCCTGGCCGGGGCTCTGGATGCACACCATCGCTTCGGTGATCTCTGTTCCGGCCGGTACATCGCAGGCCGCCACAAGGCTTTTTGCCAACACCTCACGGTTCATCATCTCGCCCTGGCTGATGCTGCGCTCGCCGCCCTGACCCAAGGACTCCTCCACGCGGCGGATGCCCTGCATCATCTGAGCGAATTCATCCGGCAGCAGGCTCACCTTGTGATCGTTGCCTTCCATGCCGCGATCCACGGTGATGTGTTTCTCGATCACCGCCGCCCCCATGGCGACCGCCGCAATCGGCACCTCAATTCCGCGTTCGTGGCCGGAATAACCCACCGGCGCATCGGCCAGCTCTCTCAGGCGCTCCAGGTAGCGCAGGTTCACATCCTTGAACGGCGTGGGATAGGTGGAGTTGCAGTGCAGCAGAACGTAGTTCGCCCCTTCCTGCTGCAGGTGACGAATGCCCGAGCGGATCTCCAGTTCGCTGGCCATGCCGGTGGAGCAGATCAGCGGTTTCCCCGTCGCGGCCAATTGGCTGATCAGGGCGTGGTTGGTGAAATCAGCGGAGGCCACCTTGAAGCCCTCCATGCCCCAGGCATTCAACTTCTCCAGACTGGTTTCATCCCAGGGAGTGCAGAGCGGCACGAGCCCTTTTGAGGCGGCGTAGTCGAAACAGCGGAACAACTCGTCGTCACTCAGCTGGAAGCGCTCCAGCAGATCCAGGGTGTACTGGGTGCCCAGATCGGAGGCCATGTCATTGCTGTCGCCAGCATTGCTGTACAGCTTGGACATGTCCCGCATCTGGAACTTGGCGCAGTCCGCACCTGCTGCGTGGGCGGCATCGATCAGCTGCAGGGCGATGTTGATGTCGCCGTTGTGGTTGTTGCCGATTTCGGCAATCACAAAGCTCGGTTCACCGTCTCCGATGCGCCGGCTGCCGAGTTGCAGGCCGTCGGTGGCTGGCAGGGCCACCGCCACGATGCGGCCGTGGCTGTCCAACAGCGGCAGGGCGATGATGCGTGAGGTCAGCAGACCGGCCAGATCTGCGGGAGCTGTCCCTTCCGCGGCACTGCGGCAATCGGGGTTCATCGCCGCCGTCACCGGACGGTTCAGATCGATGTCACCGCAACTGGCGATCCAGCGCCGGAAATCGCCATCGGTGAGAACACCCTGCAGGATCCCGGATTCCGAGACCACAAAGATCAACCGCGATTGGTTGGCGGTGATCTTGCTCAGGGCAGAAAGAATCGTGTCCTCGGCAAAAACAACGAACTGGGTGAAGTTCCTCTCGATCTGGATGCCCTTCACAGTTCGCCCCGCAGGTGCCTAAGCAGAACCTGGAGACACTACCCCACGTCCCTGTGGGTGAGGCTCAGAACAAGGCGCCTGATGATCCGGTTGCGTGTCTGAACAGCGCCCAGTCTGCGGGCCACATTGCGATGGGTGGGTCGCATCAGGGTTCCAAGTTGCAACAGGCTTTCTGCCTCTTTCCAGTTCTTCTCTCGAATGGCACGTTCTGCATCGCGACGCAGCTGGGTGAAGCTGAGATTGGCGTTACTGAGATAGCCGGATTTTGCTTGGAGGCGGTCCGGAGGGGAGGCACGCAGTTGAAGCAGAGCATCGATCAATCGATCCGGCTCAAGCTTGGTGCCGTAGCCCATCCATGCCAGCCAGTCGGGATCCGGTTGGGGGAGCTCTTCATCCAGGACGTTGAGATCCTCCACGGCATCCAGAGCTCTCCATACCCCTGATCCGGCGAAGACATGGCTGCCGTTACTGGGATTGATGCCGAAGTCGGCCATCACCACAGGCCGGCAGCCGAAATCGAGAGCATCGAAGAAGGCGGTGGAGGAGATGGTGGCCATCAACCTGGCCTGACGCAGCAGGACCGGTAAGGGGCGGTAGTCCAGCTTCAGGTTCTCCGGGGCATGGCCAAGGGTCTGTTTCAGGGTGGTGCTGATGTGGTCATCGATGCTGTGAAAGGTTTCCTCTCCCGGGGCGACTCGCGGCTTGATCAACACCTCCCAGTTGGGAGAGCGTCGGGCCAGATCCGCCAGGATTCGAACCATCTCGGCGCGATCGACCGCTGTTGAGGGCATCACCACCTGCTCAGCGAAGACCAGCTGCTTGCGGCGCTGGTCACGCCCCTTCGGATGCTGATCAGGGGTTGTGTTGCGGTGCAAGCCGGTCAGAACCGTGCGCTGATCAGCAAATGGCGTGCCTTCCAGCATGCGTTCCAGGGCGTCACGGTCCCGTGGCCCACTGAGGCCGATCAGGTCGTACCCCAGGCGCCAGCTGACGCCCTCGATGAACTTTTCCAGCACAACACCGTTGAATCCGCAGAAGAGCAAGGGCCTTTCGTTGCTGGGGAGCAATCCCAAGGCCAGGCGGAAATCGCTGATCTTGCTGCCGGTGAGGTAGACCCCGATGGCATCGAAGTGGCGCAGCTCGGGGTGCGTCAGCAACTGCCCCATGTCCAGCCGCCAAAGCTCACCGAGGGCAGCGGCGCGCGTCAGGATGGCCTCCGGTGTTCCCTCCCTTGGGATGGCGTTGATCGTGACCTGAACGTTGCGTTCAGAAGAAAAGCGGCACAACGCTTCACAGGCCAGCAGTTGGCTGTCGCTGTCGCCGATCAGCAGCAGTTTGAACGGTTGATTCATCGGATCAGCGCCTCCAGGCGGCGGATCAGGCGCGTCGCCCCGTCATGCACCCCCCAACCCATGGACTGAAGCCAGGATGCGTTCACCGGGGGCAACTCCAGCAGCTGATCCAGCTGGTCGATGGACTGCAATCGATGCATCCGGCCGCTGCCGAAGAACGCGGTGGTGCCCTGATCGGTGTGGATGCCGTAGTCACCGATCAACAGGGTGGGTCGCCCCCAGGCCATGGCGGTCAGGGTCCAGGGGGAGCTGACGCTGAGGCAGGCGCTGCAGCTGGCCAGTTGGCTCAACAGTTGACCTGGCGCACCGAACATCAGGTTGTCGGGGAAGGACCAGTCGGAGGGTTTGAACTTGGCGATCCAGGGCTGACCACGCTCCCAGGACTGGTCGCGCTGGATGACGATGGACCAGTCAGGCGAAGTTTCGGCCCAACGGATCAGTTGCCTGAGGAGCTGTGCTTTGGCTCCAACCTGGGTGGGAATCCTCTCTTGAACCAGAGCGAGCAGCATGTGGGGCGGTTTTGGTGTGCCGCCGTTGAGGGCCCCGAGGGGGGGACGTTCCGGAAGGAACCACAGCCCGATGGACTCGATCTCTGGAGTCCCAAGGGTTGTTGACCAAAACTGCGTGATCGCTTCGAGCTCCCGTCGTTGACGATCCCCTGGCACCACCAGGAGGTCACAGCACTGGCGATCACTGAGCTCTTGCACCAGGCGGTCGCCGAGGGACGCTTGCAGGGGGCCGCTGAACACCAATGCCGGGTGTTCCCCACGTTGGCGGGCGAGCTCGCGGTGGGCATGGGTGAAGTGCTGCAGATGGTCGCTGCGACGGATGAACACCCCCACGGCGCTCGCGGACGTCAGCAGTTCATGCCCGAGCAGATCCATCAGGGACAAGGGGATCTGGGGAGTCACGGCTGGCAGCGGACTGTCTCGACGTGAGGACAGCGCTGGACCGACGGTCAGACAGGCCTGAC
>WTGE01000026.1 GCA_011525445.1 Synechococcus sp. CO36386bin_37 | reverse complement strand
TCGCTGGCCCAGGTGGCGACGCGCTGGAAGTGCCCAAGAAGGCCCTCCAAAAGAGCCTGATGGCCACGGGTTGGTGGATCGGCACTGGTGCCGAGGAGGGCGATGGTTGCAGTCAAGGCAGGAGACCCTCTCGCCATGGGCGATGGGAAGGCTGTGGCCACTCCTGAAGGAAGCGGCGCATTTGGGTGTCGGTGTGAACGAGGCGGCGCATCAGGGTTGAGGGCACCGGTGCGCTTCGGCGCCCTCGACCCCGTTGATCCAGGAGCCACTTCGCCGTGAGTCGACCGGTCTTACGTGTGGTGTGAACCGCGAGAGCAGCCTGGGCTAAAGCGACAGGAGCCGCGGGTGCGAGGCTCAATCCCCCTGAAAAAGGTGCGGCGATGAGCAGAAGCTGTCGCATTCCAGCCAAGGCGAGTTGCAGCCCCAGTTGGACACCACCCAACATGGCGTTATGTCCTGATAAGCGCTGGATAAGTCGCCGTGCTGCCGGGCCTCCCATGGGTAGGTCGTAAAGCTTGCAAAGCTGGACGACCAGGGCGGTATCACAAGCCAATCCGCCAGCAAGATCAAGCAGCACAAGTGGATTGGCCGCCACTCCTGTGGCCTTGAGCGCTGCATAGCGGCCGATAAGACCTTGGGCTTCACGACGACGGCGTTCCAGTCTTCCGGTTTCCAGTTGCTCTTGCAGGCGTTCGGCTTGGCGGAGCGCATTCACAGCCAGAAGAGTTGGTCCCTGTGCTCGAAGAATGTTGATCAGCGCTATCTGCAGGGGGTTCACGCTCGCAGGTTGGCGTTCGCTGCGAATTCGCCCATCGGCTCGTTGGCAGGCCTGGCGTGGTGCAGCGGCAACGGCAATCGGATCAGGGACGTAAGCGCGATGGTGATGGGGACGCCGCTCTCTGATCCTTCTGCCGATGCTCTTCCGCAGTTTGTCGCGTTGTTCCGGGAGGTAACAATCACTTCGATTCAGGACCGGGAGCACAGGTTTGCCACTGTTAATCAACGTTTCCATGGCATCGAGTTCCACCCTGCTGATGTCGGCGTCCAAGATGAGGAGCACGAGATCGGAGTGCAGAGCCACCCTCCCTGCAAGCCGAGCTCGAGCCGCTTCAGCGACTTCGTCGATGCCTGGTGTGTCAACAAGCTCAATCCTGTCGAGTCCAGGAACGGACATCATCCAAGGCACGGCTTGTTGTTGTCTGGTGCAGCCATGGGCGACATCAGTGGCAAGAAGATCCTGGCCAATCAGGGCATTCACCAGGCTGGATTTCCCCACTCCCACCCTTCCAAACACAGCGATGCGTAGCTGGCGATTCGACAGGCGACCCAATTGTTGATCCAAGCTTCTGAGTGAGCCTGCCAATAGGGTTTGTTCCCTTCGATTCATAAGGAGTTGAGATCGCCAGGCCTGGAGCAGTGCGAGGCAACCCCCCATGGTGGGGACAGCTGAGGCCTCGATCATGACGATCCACCAGCTCCCGCTGACTTGCGCCACCAGCCGGCGAGTACTGCCAGCACCGCATCAGGACCGATCACGCCCACAAACCCGCCGAATTCGTCCACGACAACCCGAACCCCGCTGTTGTCGCGACGGAAGGCCGTTAAGAGTCGATCAGCACGGATCATCTCAGGTACAAATTCGGCGGGTTCGCTGAAATCTGCAGGCGTGAGTTGCCCTTGATTCTGGACAAGAGCTGCCAACAATCGATCTCGACTGGCGACCCCCAGAACCTTGTCCACAGCGTCACCCAGCACAACCCACCACTGGGCTTCATTGGCGAGCAGGGCGGATCGGAGCTGCATCAGTGTGCTAGCTCCATTCAAGCTTGGGGCGGCAACCCTTCGTGTCATCAGATCCCGCGCGGTGAGGTCGTTGAGCTGGAAGACTTTGGCAATCATCGCCGCTTCATCCGCTTCGATTTGTCCTGTTTGAGATCCCATCCGGGCGAGGAGTCGGATCTCTTCCTCGTCTGTGTTGAGCTCGCTCTCTTCGGTGATAGCGGGAAGCAGCCTTTCCAGTAACAACACCAGTGGACGCATCAGGACTCCCAGTAGATGGAGAACCGGTGCACTGGCGAGTGAGACAGGCAGGGCTAGTCTGGTGCCAATCGCCTTTGGGAGAATCTCGCCTAGAAGAATCACCAACACGGTGAGGCCGACGGAGAAAAGAGGGAGAGCGACAGAGCTGATTCCCATCGTTTCGAACAGCCAAGCGGCGTAGCCACCCAGCATCAGGCTGCCAAAAATATTGAAGCCATTGTTGGCGATCACGAGAACCGAAAGGGTTCGGCCGAGACGTTGACGGAGTTGAGCCAATCTGCGAGCACCCGCAACAGGTTTGGGTCGCCCTGCAAGTTCATGCACTCGAACTGGATTCACCGACAGCAGAGCAGCCTCAACGCCTGAACACAGGGCCGATCCGGTGAGGACCACAACGACAAGCAGAATAAGGATCAGCAGGTCGTGTGTCATGCCAGGGAGCTTTGCCTGCCATCCTGACGTTTAATTGGTGCACTGTCTCCGTCGTGGTTCATAGTTCTCCTGCGATTGATGCTCAGGCTTACGCTGCCCGGCGTCAGCGTTTCATGGCCCATCTTGGCGTTGCAGCCGCTGTGATTCCAGCGGCAACACTGGTGACACATCACGCCGATTGTGAGTGGCCTTTTCGTCAGAACAGCGACTTTTGGTACCTCACTGGGTTCGATGAGCCCGATGCCGTGGCTTTGTTTTTGCCGCATCGGCCTCAAGGAGAACGCTACGTGCTGTTTGTGAACCCTCGTGAACCCGGGGCTGAGGTATGGACAGGCCGTCGTTGGGGAACCGAGGGTGCTGTTGAGCAGTTTGGGGCTGATCTCGCCCATCCCCGTTCCGAATTGGCCGAGCGACTGCCTGAATACCTGGACGATGCGGAGGGCATTGCCTTTCGGACCGGTCAGCATCCTGCTGTGGAGTCCGTGGTGCTCGAGGTGTGGTCGAATCAGTTGGACCGTGCCTCGCGAAGCGGTGCTGCAGCTCTTGGTTTGGTGTCTCCATGCTCGGTGTTGCATGAACTTCGCCTTCGCAAGGATCCAGCTGAACTGGATCGCATGCGAGAGGCTTGCCGGATCTCAGCTCATGCTCATGAGTTGGCGCGTGCTGCAGTCAAGCCAGGGATGAGCGAGCGACAGGTGCAAGCCTTGATTGAGTTTCACTTTTTGGATCAAGGAGCACGCGGTCCCGCTTACAGCTCAATCGTTGCCGGTGGCGATAACGCTTGTGTCCTGCACTACATCGACAATCAAAATCAGCTTCATGACGGCGATCTGTTGCTGATCGATGCAGGCTGTTCCACCCGCGACTACTACAACGGCGACATCACCCGCACCTTTCCGATCAATGGTCGCTTCAGCGGAGAACAACGAGCCCTCTATGAACTGGTCCTCGAAGCACAGGTGTCGGCCATCTCCAGGGTGAGGCCTGGGGCTACGGCGGAAGAGGTCCATCAGACCGCTTTACGCAGGCTTGTGGACGGGTTGCTGGATCTCGGACTCCTCGCTGGCGATGCAGACGGAATTATTGAGCGGGGGGCATACCGACACCTTTATATGCACCGCACGGGCCACTGGCTTGGCTTGGATGTACACGATGTTGGCGCTTACAGACTGGGAGAGCACCATGTGCAGCTCGATCCAGGCATGGTTCTCACTGTGGAACCTGGTCTCTACGTCAGTGATCGACTACCCGTCCCTGATGGTCAACCGGAGATTGACGATCGCTGGAAGGGCATTGGCATCCGCATCGAGGATGACGTCGCTGTACTGAATGAAGGACATGAGGTCTTAACCGCTGCAGCCCTCAAGGATGTCTCCGCTATGGAGCGTTGATGAGGCTGCTCAGCTCACCACCTGTAGTGAGATCCAGACCAGGCCAATGGATAACAGCATGAGGCCGTCCAGTTCGCTCACCCGGCCGCTGATCGGGCGGACCAAAATCAGAGTGAGAAGCAACAACACTGATTCCGTTGGGTCAAGTCCGAGAATCACATTGGTACTGGTGAGTTCTCCAATCAAGAGAACGGCAGGGACAGTCAGGCAGAGTGTTGAGAGTGACGAGCCATAGAGGGTGTTGAGCGAGCGTTGCACCTCACCGCGATTGGCGGCCTGAAAGGCGTTCAGGGCCTCTGGAGCCACGACGAGAAGACCAACCAGCACTCCTCCAAGGGAGCTGGGTAGTCCGATCTCGGTAATACCAACTTCGATCAGGCTTCCCATGGATTCTGCGATCAACACCAAGATCAGCAGTCCTATGCCCATCACAACACCATCACGAAAGGATGAAGCCTTTCCATCGTTGTGCTGTGGGGTATTGCTGTCGTCGATCGGCGCTAATTCCAGCTGATCGGAGGGCTCCAGGAACAGGTTTCGGTAGGTGCCTGTTTGAAAGCGCAGGAAAGCCCCATACAGACCGATGGCAACAATGGTGAGCAGCCAGTTAATGGGCTGAGAGAAATTGGCTTCTGCGCTATCAGAGCTGAAATTAGGAAGCAGCAGAACGAGCACGCTCATGGTCGTGATCAGATTGATGTAAGTGGAAGCTCCGCTTTTGTTGATGCTGGCCATGTCCTCTAGTTGGAGGGGCTCCGTGAATCCCGAGGTTTGAAATCGTGAGGCAAGGATCAGGGTGATTCCTTTCACTCCCGTGAGGACAATCATCAACACGGAGAACATCGAATCCCTTGCCAAGCTGGGATTACTTTCACCGCTCAGCATCGTGCTCGAGACGAGAGCCAGTTCAATCAGGATCACGGAGCCAGTCAGAACAAGCGTTCCAATCGGTTCACCAAGGGTTTCGGCCAAGTGATCCGCTCGTGTGGCAATGCGTCGAGCCAGCAGCAGGATTAACAGGCTCAGAAGTCCCAATCCGCTTAAAACCAGTGCTGCAGATTGCAGCAGCAGCCAGTTCAGAAGATGGGTGGTTTGGAATCCAATCAGCGTGATGGCTCCGACCAGTAACGGCCATTCTTTGTGCATCACCCTTGATGGGGATCCCAGTTGAGTGCCGCCGAGGTGTGGGTAAGGATCACATCCGCTCCGGCGCGAACCAGATTCTCCTCGTAGTGCGTTCTGGCTTCAGATTGCTCTGGGTGTTGCAGGTGAGGCGGAACAACTGCAAGGCTCATCCATCGTTGAGTTGGAACCTGTTCACGAGCTCGAACCAAGGTTTTGACATCCGCAACGGTGTCTCCGAGGTAGGCGATTAATGGTGCATTTGGACCGAGGCTGCAACCTAAAAGTGAGGTGGCCATTCTTATCAGTCCTTCGGGGTCAGGTTTGTCAGGAGCATCACCCATCGCAATCAGGGGTGGATGAAGCAAGCCGAGTCGTTGTTCGAGCAGAAAGCGCGCTGAAGGTGGTTCGGCGCCGCTTACAAAGCCCCAGAGAATGCCTCGATTCGTCAGGCTGATAAAGAAGTTTGAATCCACAAGAAGGGGCTCATCGTTAATGAACCCATCCCAGTTGTCAGGCGTTCCCCCTGGGTCAGTCCCGAAGTAAAAACGGCTGAACACAGCGATGAGGTCAGTTCGAGAGGGCAGAGCGGCTCCTGATGAATGTGCAATCGCATAACGACGCAACAGCTCGAGGCTGGCATCCCAATCGTTGTTCCAACGTCCTTCGCTTTTGAGTGCATCCACGGTCTTGTGGTCCGGTTCCCACCCGCTGTAATGACCCACAGTGGCCTGGAGGGCCCGGCGGTAGCTACCAGCTACATCTCTGATGACTCCGTCAATGTCGAAAAGGAGGACTGCTTCTGGTTTTTTTCCTGGAGGGTGCAGGGGGATACGGCATGAGCAACTGGTAAGTTAGTTCTTTGTCCTTCATCCTTGAGCGTTGACACAATGACGGTTTCCGATGGCGCTGCCGTCGACCAGGAGGTCGCAACAGAGGCAGCAGCTGAGGCAGCACCCCAAGGCGAGTCCGCTGCCCAAGCCGCCGACACAACAACACAGGGTGAAGCTCCTGATCGGCAAGAGCCAAAGGAAGGTCGTCCGGTCATGCGTGGAGGTAGTGCAGCCTTGGCATCTGCGACGATCGATGCCGATGGCGTTCCTTCCGGCTACACCCCAAAAGCTGACGAAGGGCGTTTCCTGTTGAAAATTCTCTGGTTGCCAGACAACGTTGCACTTGCAGTTGATCAGATTGTGGGTGGGGGGCCCAGTCCTCTCACCTCCTATTTCTTCTGGCCGAGAGAAGACGCTTGGGAAACTCTTAAGAGTGAGTTGGAAGGGAAGAGTTGGATTACCGATAATGAGCGTGTGGAAGTGTTGAATAAAGCCACTGAAGTAATTAATTACTGGCAAGAGGAAGGTAAGGGTAAAAGCCTTGACGAGGCCAAACTTAAGTTCCCTGACGTGACCTTCTGTGGCACCGCCTGAGCCACCTTCATCCAAACCGACTCACGTCGTTCATTTTTGAATTATTGAACCCTGCATTGTCAGGGTTTTTGCTTCAACTTTTAACCTGTGTTTGGCGAACGTTGATTGAACAACAGAAGCTCTATAATAAAAAAGTACCCTTGTTAAGGGTACTTTTTTATTACTTGGAACTATCGAACAAAACGTTTCTTCAGTTGGTTTGGCTTGCTTGTGCACGAGCTCTTGCTCGACTTAGAGCTTGCTGTGCCTTAACTTTTTCAGGAGTAGAAGGCTGACCTTCGAGTTTGGTGACAGCAGTTCGTGCAGCAGCAAGATCACTTTGAGCTGATGCTGAGTCGATGGTGGTGCCGAGTTCAGCAGAATTCACCAAAACGGTGACATCATCGGATTCAACTTCAGCGAACCCACCCATCAAGGCAATGGACTGCCAATTGCTATTGGTACGGACCCTTAAAACTCCGACGTCGAGCGCCGCGAGCAAGGAGACGTGGCCAGGAAGTATGCCGACTTGACCTGTGGTGCTTGGAAGAATCACTTCATCGGCAGAACCATCAAACACGCTCTGGTCTGGAGCCAGAACGCGGAGGGTGAGGGACATGGAAGGAAAGCTACGGACAATTGGAGAGCGAAAGTGTGGTCATGGACGGGGCGCTTGCGCCCCGAAAACGATCACTTGGATTCAGCCGCGATTTTCTCGGCTTTGGCCTTGACCTCCTCGATATTTCCCACGAGATAGAAGGATTGTTCGGGAAGGCTGTCCAGTTCGCCGGAAAGGATCTGGTTAAAGCCGCTGATGGTGTCTTCGAGTTTCACATACTTGCCAGACATACCGGTGAAGATTTCAGCAACGAAGAAGGGCTGGGAGAGAAACTTCTCAATCTTGCGAGCTCTGTCAACGGTCTGGCGGTCGTCCTCAGACAATTCATCCAAACCGAGAATGGCGATGATGTCCTGAAGCTCCTTGTAACGCTGCAGGGTGGATTGAACCGCACGAGCTGTTCGGTAATGCTCATCACCAACAACGGAAGGCTGAAGCATGGTGCTGGTGGAATCGAGCGGATCCACTGCGGGATAGATGCCTTTGGAAGCGAGGGCACGGTTCAGAACCGTGGTGGCATCGAGGTGAGCAAATGTTGTGGCTGGTGCTGGGTCTGTGAGGTCGTCTGCAGGAACGTAAACGGCCTGGATGGATGTGATCGATCCTTCCAGCGTGGAAGCAACGCGTTCTTGAAGTGCACCAACGTCGGTACCGAGAGTGGGCTGGTAGCCCACAGCTGAAGGCATGCGACCTAGCAATGCAGAAACTTCAGAGCCGGCTTGGACGAAACGGAAGATGTTGTCAACGAAAAGAAGCACATCCTGCTTGTTCACGTCACGGAAGTGCTCAGCCATGGTGAGCGCTGAGAGACCCACACGCATCCGCGCTCCGGGGGGCTCGTTCATTTGGCCGTAGCAAAGCGCCACTTTTGATTTCGACAGGTCGTCTGCATTGATCACACCTGACTCTTTGAATTCCTCGTAGAGATCATTTCCTTCCCGGGTGCGTTCACCTACACCACCGAAAACTGAAACGCCCCCATGCTCTTTGGCGATGTTGTTGATCAATTCCTGAATCAACACGGTCTTGCCAACACCAGCACCTCCGAACAGGCCGATTTTGCCGCCCTGTCTGTAGGGCGCCAGGAGATCAATCACTTTGATTCCTGTCTCGAAAACCTTTGGCTTTGTTTCAAGCTCGGTGAGCTTGGGAGCTTCACGATGGATGGGCGATGTTACAGAGGTATTGACAGGGCCTTGCTCATCAACCGGCTCGCCCAGGACGTTGAAGATTCGGCCCAGAGTGGCTTCGCCAACGGGAACAGCGATGGGAGCACCGGTATCCAGAGCTTCCATGCCGCGCACGAGACCATCGGTGC
>WTGE01000166.1 GCA_011525445.1 Synechococcus sp. CO36386bin_37 | reverse complement strand
GCGATGGCTGGCATCGCTACTGCCGCCGTCCACAACCGTGATCGCGATAGGCAGTGGCCAGCGTTGAAGATCAGCGAGAAGAAGGGGTAACCGTGCCGCCTCATTGAGGCATGGGATCACTACGCTGAGATTCGGTCCTTCAGCTCTCATCTCGGCTATCGGGAGAGATCCAGACACCATTAGAAAACAGGAGACCGACTTTGTAGGGAAAGTCTCCTGGATCGCTTTTGCAAAAGGTTGGGCCGGGCATCGAATGCATTTGCAGTGCGTCGATCCTGGCTGTGAAGAAGTGGCCTCTCCTTGTTCCTGATGAAAGCGCTGTTCCCATTTCTTCTTGTTGCTACCGCCTTGGCTGCTTGCAGTCAAGAAGGGCTCTCCCCGGAGCGAAAAGCCTGCCTGGAGAAGGCCAGCACAGAAGCCGAGCGCATTGAATGCAACAAGGCATCCGCGATCGATTCAGACCGAACGGCTGACGAGGCTCAATAGCTCACTGCCGCCGGGTCTGAGTTGTCTCTTCCGCTGATGGAACATCAGTGATTCATGGTTCTTTGATCAAAGAAATGAGACTTGGATGTTGATGAAGATCACTGAACTGCCAGTGCTCATGCATGCCAGAGTCGCAGGTCTGCGAGACAGTCGATGTCGTTCTTACTGACCAGTTGATGGGGGTTGAGCCCAAGTTCTTGAGCACGAGAGGAGGTGATCTCAAAAACCTTGTTGCTTCCCCAGGGAACGGAGAAAAACAGTTTATCCAACTTGGATCGGGACAACGCAGTACCAATTCCCAGCAACCAATATCCTCCGTCATCGGAGGGGCCTATCACCAGCTGTTGCTCTTGAAGCGATGCGATGGCGTGGCGGATGTCACTCTGGGTGAGGGTTGCCAGATCGGTTCCGATCAGGATCACTGGTTTGTGGCCTTGGTTTTGCCGTGCAAGATGAATCTGGCGCAGCATGCGGGCTCCGAGAGTTCCACGCCCCTGATCCACAATCATGCAGGGCGGGAGAGAGCCCAGCCAGCGCTGACTGGATCTGAGGCTGACTCCGCTGATCGCAACCTGGAGATCGATTTCGCCGTTTTGGCTGAGTGCTTCAGCAACCGTGAAGGTATGACCACTCAGGCGTTGTTGGATGTGTGCGGCTGCCTCGCTTCCGATGTCGGCAGCAAGGCGACGTTTACAGCGACCACTGGCAGGCCAGCGAGCCATCACCACAAGCGTCGGGATGACTGATTCGCTCATCGTTGGCGGGGGAGTTCCTCCGGTACGACATTCAGGGTTTGCTGCTCTCCATCCCGTTCCACAACCAGGGGCATGGACTTCCCGACCTGTCCTTTGTCAACAGCCAGCTGCACTTCAGAGGGATCGTTCACTTCGGTTCCATTGACGTTGCGGATGAGATCACAAGGTTTGATTCCAGCTTTGGCCGCAGGGCTGTCATCGACGACTTCAATCACGAGGACTCCATTGAGTTCTGGAACGTTGCAAAGGTTGCTCGTGGCATTGATTTCCTTGGCCAGCTGGGGTGTCAGGCTTTGAAGTCTTACCCCAATGAATGGATGTGAGGCCTGGCCAGTGCTGATGATTTGTTGGGCAATGCGTTTGGCTAAATTGATCGGGATGGCGAAACTCAGTCCCGCTCCCGGCGCCTGACGAATCGCTGTGTTGATACCAATCACTTGACCGGCCGCATTGATCAAGGGACCGCCACTGTTGCCTGGGTTCACAGCAGCATCAGTTTGGATGTAAGGGACTCGCTGTCCTTCCCCAACAGCGTTGGTCCGATCCACAGCGCTGATGATGCCTGCGGTCACGGTGTTGTTGAGGCCAAGGGGATTGCCGATCGCAATGGCCCACTCGCCAGGTTTGAGGTCATTGGAGTTTCCAAGAGGCGCAACCGGCAATTTCTCAGCCACCACGCGCACCACAGCAACGTCGGTTAAGGGATCGCCACCCAGCACACGTCCATTGAAACTGCGTCCATCAGGCAAAGTGACGGAAACCTGGTCAGCACCTTCAACGACATGGGCATTCGTGAAAATCAGGCCATCAGACCTTGTGATGAATCCTGATCCCTGACCGGCCTGTTTCTGTGTGCTGGGTCCTCCTCCGAACAGGTTGCCAAGCGGATTGGAGATCCGCTTTACCGTGTCAATGCGCACGACTGAAGGGCCAACTCTCTCCACCGCTTGAACAATCACGTTGCGTCCGGGTTGGAGTGGGGCTGCGCGTGGGCCATCACTCACTTCGGGCACGGATGTAGGTGCCTGTGGTTCAGGCTCGATACCAAGGCGCTGTCGCCATGATGATGAGCAACCTTCCAGAGCCAAACTGACTAATCCGACCCCGATCCATGGCAGGGATCGTGACAGGGTGCGGTGGATGGCAGCTGCCATGAACAAAAACATGTTGGAACTGGTCTTATTAAAGACGGGTTTCCAGGCAGGAGCCGCGTAGATTCAGCATCCAAAAGAGGAGGATTTGGTGCTGACGGGCAGTGAGCTGTGGAACAAGGTGCAGCAAGCCCTTCAGAGCAACCTCAGTAAACCCACGTTTGAAACGTGGATCCGTCCTGCTCGTTGCAGCGCTTTTGAGGATCGAACACTCACCCTGCAGGCTCCCAATAGTTTTGCCAGCAACTGGCTGCGCAAGAATTATGTGAGCACCATTGCCGAGGTGGCGCAGGACATTTTGGGTTATCCGATCGAGGTGATCGTTCTAGCCCGGGAGGATGAAGGTTCCTCCTCTTCGCCTGATCCCGTACCCCAAGTCTCGTCTGGTGACGAGTCGAACGTTTCACCCGCCGCCTCTGGGATACAGGCAGCCCCGATAGCTGCCCCTCGTCGTCTGCCTGGATTGAACATGCGTTATGTGTTCAATCGTTTTGTTGTGGGTCCAAACAGCAGGATGGCTCATGCTGCTGCCCTGGCTGTAGCTGAGGCCCCAGGCCGTGAATTCAATCCATTGTTTATTTGTGGAGGTGTTGGTCTTGGTAAAACACATTTGATGCAGGCCATCGGGCATTACCGCCTGGAGATAGATCCTGAAGCCAGGGTTTTTTATGTGTCAACGGAAACATTTACCAATGATTTGATTGCTGCAATCCGTAAAGACGGTATGCAAATTTTCCGGGATCGATATCGGGCTGCAGACCTAATCTTGGTAGACGATATTCAATTTATTGAAGGAAAGGAATATACCCAGGAAGAGTTTTTTCATACCTTTAATGCTTTGCATGACGCGGGTCGCCAAATTGTGATCGCAAGTGATCGGCCTCCCAGTCAAATTCCCCGATTGCAGGAGCGCTTGATCTCTCGGTTTTCGATGGGACTCATCGCTGATATTCAGGCTCCGGATCTCGAGACACGGATGGCGATTCTCCAGAAAAAAGCTGAACAAGAGCGTGTTGCCTTGCCAAGGGACTTGATTCAATACATCTCTGGCCGTTTCACATCCAATATCCGTGAGCTGGAGGGAGCTTTGACTCGGGCCGTCGCATTTTGCTCGATCACTGGAATACCGATGACCGTTGAATCCGTGGCCCCGATGTTGGACCCCAGCGGTCAAGGCGTTAGTGTCACCCCGCAACAAGTAATTGACAAAGTATCAGAAGTGTTTGATGTCGCTGTGGAGGACATGCGAAGCAGCAGTAGGAGACGAGCTGTGAGTCAGGCCCGACAAGTTGGGATGTTTCTAATGAGGCAGGGTACTGACTTAAGCCTGCCTCGAATCGGCGACACCTTCGGTGGTAAAGATCACACCACTGTCATGTATGCCATTGAGCAGGTTGAGAAAAAGCTTGCAACGGATCCTCAACTTGCCAGTCAAGTCCAGCGGGTGAAGGATTTGCTTCAAATTGATTCTCGCCGTCGCCGTTAGTTCTCAACTCCTTTCCAGCCCGCTAAGTGGGAGGCTGCTGCTGATCGTGCCAGTCGACGTGCAGCTGGGAGTGCTGGATCTAAATGATTTGAGCTGAAGGGGGGCATCGGCCGGGTTCTTAACCAAAGTCCCCATCGAAATTCGTGATAAGGAATTAAAGGTTGTGGCTTGATTTCTCCCTCCTGCTTCAGTTTCCAAACCAAGCTGCGATACGGATCATCTTGAAGTTCCAGCAGTGTGGTTGGGAGAGTCGTGGCAGGCCATGGACCGTTGCCTCTGCCGTCCTGAAGGTAGAGCCATCCTTTCTTCTGGAGGGATTGAAGCGCTTCCTCCCTTGTGTCACTGGTCAGATCCTTGATGACGTAGCCGTAAGTGGTGATTGATGGCTCGATCTCAAGAAGGGCCCGAAGACGGTGATGTCGGTCCACCATCCAAAGATGTCCAAGACGGTTCCGAACCAATGGAACCGGCTTGCGAATCAAATAACGCCGTCGCTCTTCCGGACTTTCTTCCCGGAAATCACGCTGACGATTCCACACTTCGGCCATCCCCACGCAGAGCTGGGTGGGTTGAAGGTCGGCGACTGCCACCTCAAAAAGTTGGCGCTTTTTGGTGTGGTCTGGGATTGGTGAGTATTCAGGAAGATGCAGAAGGCAGATCTCAACGCTGCACAAGACCCACTATGCCCAGGTTTCGCTCTGAATTGACGTCTTTCATGCTGACCAGGACCGAATGCCCTAGGCAAAATATGCAGATAGGTGGTGGATGCCGTGGAACAAAGCTTTGATCTTGTGGTCCTTGGTGCCGGCTCAGGAGGTCTAGCCGCTGCAAAAAGAGCTGCCCGCTATGGAGCGAAGGTGGCGATTGTGGAAGGAGATCGCGTTGGCGGGACGTGTGTCATTCGTGGCTGCGTGCCAAAAAAATTGTTGGTGTATGGCTCTCTTGTTTCCGAACAGCTGGAGGGAGCCTCAAGCTATGGCGTTTCTGTTGAGGGGGTCAGTTTTGACACCTCAATTCTTCTGCGCCATGTCCGCCAGGAGGTGGATCGCCTGAATGCTCTGCATATCGAGTTTCTGGCTCAAGCAGGAGTTGAGTTGGTCAGAGGATGGGGACGGTTTCATGATGCTCACCGCATCGGAGTGTCGAAGCAGCTTGGGGGAGAGACCGAAAAGGTGCTCCACGCCAAGCGAGTGATGATTTCAGTTGGCGGGCGTCCTTCGCGTCCAGATGTTCCAGGTGCTGATCTGGCTTGGGTCAGCGACGATATGTTCATGCTGAAGCGTTTTCCAACCCAGGTTGTTGTGGTTGGGGCTGGTTTTATCGCTTGCGAGTTTGCTGGCATTCTGCGAGGCCTTGGTGTTGGAGTGACGCAGTTGGTCCGTGGCGAAAGGCTGTTGCGTGGGTTCGACAGCGAGCTTTCACGCGTTGTCCAGGAGGGTATGCAAGAGAAAGGTGTTGATTTGCGCTTCGGAGAACAACTTGCGGGGATTGAGGGCCGACCCAATGATTTAACAGTGATGACCCAAAGTGGGGAGCGATTGTCCTGCGGAGGGGTTCTTTTGGCGACCGGTCGTCAACCCTTTCTCTCAGGTCTTGATCTTGATGCTGCAGGCGTGGCGGTTGATGGGCATCGGATTCCAGTGGACGCTGATCAAACCACGAACCTTTCCCATGTGTTTGCCGTTGGTGATGTGACCGATCGCATATGTTTGACGCCCGTTGCTGTGGATGAAGGGCGAGCCTTTGCCGACACTGTGTTTGGAGGCGCCTTGCGACAGGTGAATCATCAGTTGGTTGCCAGTGCTGTTTTCAGTCAGCCAGAGCTAGCCACAGTGGGGTTGTCGGAGGATGAGGCCATCGCACAGCACGGTGCTGATCAGGTTGTGGTCCATCGCGCGCGCTTCCGCTCCATGTCCCAGGCCTTGCCGAAACGTGGGCCGCGCTGTCTGTTGAAGCTTGTTGTTGAGGCAAGCAGTCAAAGGGTGCTTGGTTGTCACATGGTTGGAGAGCATGCCGCTGAAATTATTCAGATGGCTGCCATCGCTGTTGGAATGGGAGCGACAAAAGCTGACTTCGACCGCACGATGGCCTTGCATCCAACGGTTTCTGAGGAGTTTGTGACGATGACCTAAACCCATAAAAAGCGCTGCATCCGACTTTTTGAATTAGGACAAGCGCTTGTTGAGAGTTTCTGCGAGACGCAGAGCTAAGGCGATGGCTGTCAGTCCTGGTCCAATGCTCGGACAACTCGGGAAAACGCTGGTGTCGGCGATGTAGAGGTTGTCGAGTTCATGGCACTTGCCCTTGGAATCAACCACTGAGGCTGACGGGTCATTCCCCATACGACAGGTGCCTGACGCGTAGCCGACAACGCTCAAGGGCGCTTCTCCCCGTGGGTGGGTGGGTGCAGCACTGACGACACGAGTCAGTGGGTCTGTTTCGATGGACTTGAGGGTGTCAATCCAGCGATAAACAAGCCGATCGTGGGCTTCACGATTGTTGTGGATGTAATTGATGCGGATTTGATCATTGTTTAGCCAGATTTTGTTGTGAGGGTCTGGTGAAACTTCAGTCATGGCCCACCAAGCAACCGATCGGGATGCCAGCCGCTCCAGTCCAAAATCTGGAATCATTTTGGTTACAAGTGATAGGACGGGTGGGGATTCAGCGAAAAGTGCGTCTTGTAAAACGCCTCCCGCTGCTTGAATATGTCCCAATGGGAAAGAGACGTTTTTGTCACCCCAGTAGTAGTCATTGATGCCCATGGATCGTGAGTAGCGTCCGCTGTTGCGTTCTGTGGCGAACTGGAGGATGGACGTGAGTTGAAGATTCATCAGGTTGCGACCAACCTGATCAGATCCATTGCCAAGCCCGCGGGGGTGATGGTTGGAACTGGATCTCAGCAAGATTGCTGGGGAATTGATGGCTCCTGCGGCGAGGACGATGAGGTCTGCTTTGAAGAGCCAGGTTTCTCCTGCTACCTCAGTTTCAACCCCCTTAATCGCATCCCCGCGCGGATTGACATGCAATCGTCGAACGGTGGCCTTCGTTCGGATGTCGAGTTTGGTTGGATCTGCATTCTCCAAGCCATAAAGCTGGGAATCGCCACTGGGATCGTCCTCGTTGTTCGACCAGCTGAGTGGTAAGTCGTAAGGCTGACATCCCTGGCGTTTGAGCGCTTCCCGGAGGGGCTCAAGAAAGGGAACCAGTGGTTTGGGTTCGAACTCAAAGGGTGCGGAGCGGCCTGGTTCCGTTGGGTCGACACCTGAGCAGCCGTGCACTCGGTAGAGGGTTTCGGCTGCGGTGTAGAAGGGCGCGAGATGTTCGTATTGAATAGGCCATGCAGGAGACACGCTCTCCTGCAGCTGAACCTCACAGAAATCCTGTTCCCGCATGCGTTCCAGCACTGCCCCCCAGATTTTTGTATTGCCGCCTAAGGAGTATGTGGTTTGTGGTGCAAACGGATCACCATCGGGTCCAAACCAACGTTCATCCCTGGGGTGATAGCGATCTTTGCGGAAGAGGTCGACATCTGCCACGTTTTGATCTTCGAGAGCCATGGCCTCTCCTCGCTCAAGCATGAGAACTGAGTGCCCTTGACGGCTGAGAGCTCCAGCAAGGGTTCCACCTCCTGCTCCGCTGCCGACGATGATGACGTCGTAATGGCTGTCGTCAATAATCATGATATGAGAGAAGAAAACAGATCAACAATGTTCAAACATTTCAAGAAGTTCGTTGCCAGACGTAAATCAGAAGGAAAAGGATGATCCATATGACGTCAACAAAATGCCAAAAAAGGCTCACGGAGGTTACACCCATATCACCTTTTTTGTAATTGTCTGGCCTGAAGGAACGAACGAGCATCAACCCCATGAGCAGGATTCCAGTAATGACATGAAGTCCATGAAATCCTGTTAGGAGATAGAACGTTCCTCCGAAGACTCCGCTGCTTAATCCAAACTGCAGTTCCGACCATTCAACATACTGGCCATAGACGAAATAGCTCCCCATTGCCATCGTCAAAAGCCAAAACGCACGAAAAGCCCAGAGGTTTTTCTGATGTAAATATCGTTCGGCAAAGTATGCCACAAAGCTTGAACTAACAAGGATGATTGTATTGATTAAAGGCATTCTGGTTTCAAGGCCAGAAACCCCTTCAGGTAGCCATTCGGGTGTGGATATTTTTAAGAGTGCAAAGCCAATAAAAAAAGCTAAGAAGATAATGCTTTCAGAACATAAAAAAATAATAAATCCTGTAAGGTTGTGCCCCTCGTGTTTGATATGACCTGGTTGATGATTAAGCGGCAATTCGGGATTTGTTGTTGTCATTGCTTCAGGCCTCCATGGAGCGACGAACGTAGAAATCTTGGTCTTCGACAAGGGGACGGCCTAGGCCGTAGCCATAGGGTTCACTGATCACGGTTGGAATGTCGTCTTCGAAATTTTCGGCTGGGGGTGGAGAGGGCAGAAGCCACTCCAGTCCGATCGCTCTACAGGGGTTAGGAGGCGCCTTGGGGCCGCGAGCCCAGGAGCTCACCATGTTGAGAATGAAAGGGATCGAGGCAACGCCGAGCATG
>WTGE01000181.1 GCA_011525445.1 Synechococcus sp. CO36386bin_37 | reverse complement strand
CCAACGATTGAGACGACCAAGCCAGCCGCTGGATTGACCCGGCAGCACCAGCGGCGAGAGCACCCAAAGATTGGGGCGGACCTGACGAGGAAACCGCAGCCCTCGTCTCAGGCGGCGCAAAATTCGTCCAGCGTCGGAACGATCACCCCTTGGAGCACGAACGCCAAGTGAGTCGACGTAAAGAACGCGATGACCGAGATCAGCCAGAGAACAGGCCACATGCTGCTTGTTGGTCCAAAGCGGGTGATCCCAATCAGCAGTGGACAGCAATACAACATCTGTCATCCGCCATCAACCCGCATCAATCATCGTCATCTCCCGAAAACTGGGGGACAACTTTTTCAGAGTTTCAAAGTCTCCTGAAGCAGTAATGCGACCCTGGGAAATTTCAAAGATACGATCACATTTTTTCACCGTTGAAAGACGATGTGCAATCACAACCATCGTGCAGCGACGACCAATTAAATCGAGAGCCTGCATCACATCATGCTCAGTTTTGTTGTCCAAAGCACTCGTGGCTTCGTCTAAAACCATCAGCTTTGCCCTCCGATAAAAAGCACGCGCTAAAGACAAACGCTGGCGCTGCCCACCCGAGAGCTTGATTCCATCTTCGCCGCACATCGTGTACAAGCCATAGGGCATCTGAGCCGCAAAATCAGCGAACTGAGCCGCCTCCAAGGCAGCCCATACTTCATCGTCATCGATCGTTTCCGGATTCTCACAAAAGGCCACATTCTCTCTGACGCTTGCATCGAGCAAGCGAATGTTTTGAGGGACAAAAGCACAATTTGCCTGCCATGCGGGCATCTCCTCTTCAGAGACAGGCACACCGTCAAGCAACAACCCACCGGTTGTGGGCGTGTAAAGGCCCAAGAGAAGATGGGCAATGGTTGTTTTTCCACTTCCAGTACTACCAACAAGTGCAATTCGAGAACCCACGGGAATCGAGAGATTCACATTTTCAAGGATGCGTTGATCGCTTCCCTGATAAGAAAAATTCACCTCACTGAGCTCAATCAAACGATTGGGCATCACCCCATCTGGAGAGGGAACACCTGGATCATCAAGCGACAAACGACCAGGACGCATTCTCAACAACTCCAGGGCATCTTTCACTTCGGGAAGTCCACCACGCAATTTATTGATGCTGCGAAAAACAGCCTGCAAAGGGCCTGTAATACGCAGCAATACAACCAACACAGTTGCCAATTCCGGGAGAGCCTCCCGCAGACGCTCACCATCACCTGAAGCAATCGCAGGAGCAAGTCCCACCACAAACAGAATCGTGATTCCTGCAGGTTCAATTACAAATCGTGGAACACTTGGGAGCAGACTTGAGAGCCTGTCATTCCGTTTGGCCAGTACACCTTCCTTAGCAAATCGATTCACGAAATATCCATGCGACGAATACAACTGAACGTCTCTGATCGACCTGACCGATTCAGAAAAAATTAATTTGAGTCGCCTGGAATAACGAATTTTTTGGCGCAATGCAAGCCTTAGATAAGGAGTGATAATTCTCGAAGACAATGCATAAGATGCCAATAGCAAAACAAAAACAAACAGCGACGAACTTCCAAGCACCAAACCCACGCCGACAATCAATGCGGACACAGAAACAAAACTGGCCGAAATTGCGATCATCGGCGTGATCACTGTTCCTGTGACACGCGTCAGAATGCGATTAAAACGTTCAGATAACACCGCCTTGCGGTTATGCATGAAGAATTCATAACGCTGCAGCATCAAATTTCGATAAACCTTGTTCACCAAGTCAGACCAGATTTCTGCTGTCAACAAGGATTCGAGCAAGGCCACCCCGAAGCGAACACCAGAGGCCAACCAGTAGGCCGCAATCAGCAGAGCCACAATCCAGCCCGCCTGATCCGGCAAGCCTCCTCCAAAAAAACGAATACCAGGAATCTGGTCACCGAGCTTGGCTCCAGCCAGCAAGCCCACCAGGCGCGCCAGAAGCCCCACTAAAAGAATATCGATCAATCCCTGCAGGAGTGACACCAGCAGAACAAGTGCCAGAAAGCGAAGACGCTTCGGAGGCAGTTCTCGCAACAGCAGCTTCAGTTCATTCCAGGTCTGACTTTTCAGGAGCATGAACAGTGCTTCGGTTACCGCTGCCGTGGCTGCGAATGCCAGTGGTGGCAATGCTTTATTAAAGACCGCGTGGCCGAAAGATCATCCACTCTGCAGCCAGACGGGCAACCGATTGACCACCTTCCCACGCAGTGTTTGCGTTCTCTGGGTCCAACGCAAACGACGGGAGGAAGGAGAACGAAGCACGGGATCCGCGCCCTGATCGACACCACCTGCGAGGCCCTGGATGCAACCAAGCGAATCCAGCCAATCCAGGGTTTCGCTCCAGCGCTGGAGCCAACGGACCTCGGACACCTGCGCCAACAGCCCCTCTAACTGGTCCGGTTTGGGGACCCATGCCAGCGGATTCTCCAAGGCGGCTTCAATGCGGAGCAGATCAGTCTGCAAAGTTCCCTGACCGATCTGATGGGCGCTGTCGCCTGGAGTGAGTAAGTCAGCCAGAGCATGGTTGAAGCTCGTGAACACCACACAGCCGCACGCCAATGCCTCAAGAGGGGGAAGGCCGAACCCTTCACTCACTCCACGGCCCCGCCAGTACTCCGCTGAGTCGTAGAGGTAGACACTGGAGCTGTTGAAGAGATCCACTAAATCCTCCACCCAGCCGGTCTGGACTTCAACGCGCACTCCTTGCGCTTTGAGGGCTGGCACGAGTTGATTGAGCACATAGGAGCTGCTCTTCCGCTGCTGCACCAGCACTTGAATGGGTCGTTGATCCAAGTCCCTCCCTTGCCTGCCAGGCCTTGCACCTCGATGAATCCATTGAGGGTCGAGAGCATTCGGAACCAAGGCCAAGGGATTGCGTGGCGCCCGATTGCCCCAATAGCCAAGAGTGTTCCGACTCACGGCAATCACAGGAACACCTGGAGGCAGATCAAATCCATAGCCACTGCTATGGGCTTGATAGACAGCTGGTCGACCCCGCAAACGCTGTAACAACTTCGGAACATCAAACCCCCAGCTCACGAGCCAGAGGGCCGCACCCGGCGTCTCCTCCCGTTCAAGCAGATCATCAAGGAACAGATGGGACTGCTCCCGAACCCGGTATGTCACCACCTCCGTGGAGCGCAATTGAGAGAGCAAACGTGCCGTTTGCAAGGCAACACTCAAGCCCCCACAACGAAAACGGGCTCCAGTGCCAGGCACCAGAACCCGAATGGGTGTCAGGAATGGCGATGCGTCGTCACCCCTGAACGCTGCTGACACAGTTCAAGCCGCCACCGTCTCCGTGCTGCCAGTCCGCTGCCGGCGCGTGAGGAAGCCAAACAGCACTTTGCCGATTGCTGCAACCAAATTGCCTTCTAACTCCTGGAACATTTTCATGTTCAGGTGGAACGCCTGATTGGCCTCTTCAACGATGCGATCGGCCATGGCCTGGTCGATCGGCAACGTATCCATGGCCGAGCGGTATGTGGTTTTGAAGGCCTTCTCGTCTTCGATTGCAGGGAACACATAAAAATGCAATCCATCATCGGTGGGGTTGTTCATCGCCTTTTGGGCAATGTTCTTGAGTATCTGGCCACCAGAGAGATCTCCCAGATAGCGGGTGTAGTGATGACCAACCAGCAATTCAGGAGATGTCTGAGCCACTTCATGAATCCGAGCGACGTACTCCTGAGCAGCAGGAGAAGCTTCGATCTCTTGACGCCAATCAGAGCCGAAGTAAAACGCCAGGTCTTCCTCAAGGGCGGTGACACGATCCAGCTGCTCAAATGCAATCGGAGCCAGGACTGGATGGTCCTTGAGTCGATGCATTTCATCTTCCATGGCCTGGTACACGAAGAAGAGATCCGCCACCAACTTGCGATAGCTCAGCTTGTCCACCACACCCTTCAGGAAGCAGCTCACGAAACCAGTGTTTTCGGCCATCGTGTGTGACTTTTTCGTTCCTTCCCGGAGCTGGGCAGCCAAAGCGACGGACATAGGAGTGAAAGGCATAGCAATCCATCGACCTTAAATTCAGTTTTGGAAGATCGCCCCGATCAGTTGCGAAGGGTTAAGAACCGGACCGGTCGAACTCTCCAAGCTCGAACAATTCGAACAACTCTCGGCAAATCAATTGCAACTGCTCCACCTGATGCCGTTGAGGCAAATGGGGACCAGAAGGCAACCAATCGCCCACTGTTGCCAAGCGCCAGCGCTCACCGTCAAACGTCATTCCACGCATCATCACTCCGAGAAGAGATGGGGTTCTGGACGGATCGGACGGCCCCGCCTGCGACTTGAGACGCAACTGGAGCAACAAACTGCGGCACTGCAGCCTTGGGCTCCAGCCTGGAAAATGAAACGCCAAATCCAATGTCGCGGCCTCGTCCCAATGACGCGTGCACGGGTCATCGCGCCATGGGCTCAAATTCGGTTGTGCAGCAGGAAACTGCCGTCGAACCAGTGTGATGCTTGAGGCCAAAGTCTGGGCTAAGCCCACGCTGTTAATCGCCTCAGCCGCATTCACTGGATTCATTGCCAATGCACCCAGGGTGAAGCCTCACCAGAGCTTGCGCCAGAGGCCGTTACGGTAAATCCACATGAGCAACAATCCCCTGGCAGCACCTCTCAAACGAATCAGTCTTTACGGACTCGTCGGAATCACAGCCGCCATCGTGCATGCGGGTGTTTTGCTCGGCTTGGGTTTACTGATCCCACTATGGGCTGCCAATCCGCTCGCTTTTTTAGCGGCCTCCATCGCCGGTTACCTCGGTCATGCCAGATACACCTTCAAACCCGAGACCGGAGGCCAAAGTTTTGCGCGACGCTGGCTGGTTCTTCAATACGTGGTCAATCTCGCCGTCTGTGGCGTGCTGCCTCTGCTCCTCCCGAATGTGATCCCCAGTTGGATCCGATTGGGACTTCTGGTCTTCACTCCAACGGTTCTGAATGCTCTGATCTGGTCGAAAGCGGCCCGTTTCAGCGCCAAGCGACGAACGCAGCACCAACGGCCAAAGCTGCATGCTGATGATCTAGGCCTCAGCGCAGCCACCAATCACGCCATCATCCACTTGGCCAATGTTGGCCGGTTGGACGGAGCCAGCTTGCTCGTGAGTGGACCTGCAGTGTCAGATGGGGTCTTGGCATGGAAGGAAATTCAGGCCAAGCGTCCGGAACTTGAGCTTTGCCTGCATCTCTGTTTGACCGAGGGCCCCTGCAGTTCCCCCGCCTCCGCTGTCCCCGATCTCGTGAACGACAAAGGCCATCTCAAGCTCTCTTTCGGGACCTGGCTCTTGCTCTCGCTGTTGCCAGCCAGGCATCCTCGGCGTGAGCAGATCAGCCGACAACTTCACAAGGAGATTCAGGCCCAAATCGTTCGATTCCGGCAACTCTGCGGAAATGACGCCCCCCTGCACCTCGATGGCCATCAGCACATCCATCTCGTGCCAATCGTCCATGACTGCCTGTTACGACTGTCAGTCGATCAATCAATCAGCTGGATGCGCAGCACCAAAGAGCCACTCCCGACAGGGCTCGCTCTGCAGTGGTGGTGGAAGGCCATCCACCATGCCGGCCTGCTCAAGTGGTTGGTGCTGGAACTGCTCAGCTTGAGGGCTCAGCGCAACCAACAGCGGCTTGGAATCGCCAGCAATGGGGGATTTGCCGGTGTCCTCTTCACCGGACAGATGGCAGGTCCACCCTTGAGAGCGGCTTATCAAATGCTCTCAGTTCTTCCCAAGCAAGCCAATCAAACTCCACCGCTCCTGCTCGCCCATCCGGGTGCGCCGCTGGAACGCAACCTCACGGATGCAGGCTTTTCTGTCTCGCATCCCTTTGCAGCCTCCCCTTGGCGGCAACGCGAATGGAATGCACTTCAGGAGTTGTGAATCACTCGAATGAAGAGGCGATTGCATTCCCACCGATCCGTCATGAGCGGCGCTCCGAAATGTTTCAGGCTCCTCGAGAATGGTGTTTCCTTGCCAGGAACACCATGGCCAGGGAGGCCGTCACACTCATCACTGAAAGCCTGTTCGCTCAGGTGGCCCAACAGGCCGCGGCCAGTCCACGGCAACGCAAAAACCATAATCTGCATCAAGAGAGTGATCTGGTGCAGCGCTTTCTGAACGTGATGCAACCGGGCACCTATGTGCGCCCCCATCGTCACCGGCGCGAACAAGCCAGGGCCGGTTTTGAATGTTTTGTGGTGCTCCAAGGCAGCGTTGGCTTGCTGGTGTTGAACAGCGCAGGCGATGTCCTCCAGCGCGAACGGCTGGAAGCCAGCGGTGAGGTAAGAGGAGCGCAACTGGACGAAGGCCTGTTCCACACGCTGGTGGCCTTGGAGGCCGACTCGGTGATGTTTGAGATCAAACAAGGGCCCTATGAGCCCTCAGCCGACAAAGATTTTCTGGCAGCTTTCCCGCCGGAGGGAACAGCAGAAGCCTGTCAACAGGAACGGCGCTGGCGTGCTCTTTTCCATCAGGAACAGGTCGACGAAAACGTCTCACTATCAGGGGACCTGATCCCAAGCTGATAACCGATACCTCTTGGAGGCACCCTCAAGAACCCACTTCAGGAGTTGTGGATCGCTCGGATGAAGTAGTGGGGTCGCCCCTTCGCCTCGGCATAGATCCGCCCGATGTAATCGCCGAGCACACCGATGCCAATCAATTGAATACCTCCCAGAAACAGCACCGCCGTCATGATCGAGGCGTAGCCGGGGACCTCCACGCCCACAACAATGGTCCGTAGGGTTATGAACAGAGCGAAGATCAAGCTCAGAAGGGAGATCAACACCCCGAGTCCCGTCCAGACCTTGAGGGGCAAAACCGAGAAGGAAAAGATCCCATCAAAGGCATAGCCCACCAGTTTGAACGGGCTCCAGGAGGTCTGACCACCGCTTCGCATGACGCGCTGATAAGGCAATTCCACACTTCGGTAGCCCGTCCAGGGAAGCAACCCCTTGGAAAAACGACTCGATTCGCGCAAGCAGGTCACCGCTTCCAATGCAGGTGCATCCAAGAGTCGATAGTCACCCGCTCCCTCCTTGATCTGAATGGAATCCACCACCTTGTTGAACACGCGATAGAACCAGTGGGCACTAGCCACCTTCAATCGTGACTCCTGATCCCTGTCATCACGGACAGCCGTCACCACCTCTGCCCCATTGCGCCATTGCTGCACCATCTCTGCAATCAGCTCTGGCGGATGCTGGAGATCGGAATCAATCAGAACCGCTGCAGCACACTGCCCTCGAACATGATCGAGGCCCGCGAGCATCGCAGCCTCTTTCCCAAAATTACGGGTGAGTTCGAGCAGGGTCACAGGCGCTGGGGATCCGAGCTGAACCTGGCGTGCCTGCCAAAGACGAATCTGAGACACCGTGTCATCGCTCGAACCATCGTCAATCAGGACCAATCGCTCCACGCAGGAAACAGCGAGCACGCGCTCGATGAACACAGTGATGACAGCCTGTTCGTTGAAACAAGCGGCCACGACCCAGACACCTGCAGGTTTCGCCATCGATCGTGGAAAGAGATTTCAGGGGAACCTTAGAGAGCACCCTCTGAGTCATAAGCTCGCCAAATCCAACATGCCGTCAGGCAGCACCCCTTTCATGGCTCAGTTTGAGAAGCTCACCGCCCCCACCCAGGGCACACCGATCCGCTTCGAAAACGGCCAACCGGTGGTGGCCAATGATCCGATCATCCCCTTCATCCGTGGTGACGGGACCGGAGTGGACATCTGGCCAGCCACCCAGAAGGTGCTCGATGCGGCGGTGGAGCAAGCCTATGGAAGCGCCAAACGCATTCAATGGTTCAAGGTCTATGCCGGCGATGAAGCCTGCGACCTTTACGGCACCTATCAATACCTCCCTGAAGACACCCTCGAAGCCATCCGTCGTTACGGCGTCGCCATCAAAGGCCCGCTCACCACGCCGATCGGCGGTGGCATCCGCTCCCTGAATGTGGCATTGCGCCAGTTATTTGATCTCTATTCCTGTGTGCGCCCATGCCGCTACTACGAAGGCACACCCAGCCCACACAAACGTCCCCAGGATCTCGACGTGATTGTGTACCGAGAGAACACGGAAGATATCTATATGGGTGTGGAGTGGGAAGCCGACGATCCAATCGGAAAGGACTTGCGTCAGCACCTCAATGAGGTGGTCATCCCCGCCAACGGCAAGCTGGGCACGCGTCAGATTCCTGAGGGATCGGGCATCGGCATCAAGCCTGTGAGCAAACACGGCAGCCAGCGCCATATCCGCAAAGCCATCCAACACGCCTTGCGCCTGGAAGGGAACAAACGGCACGTCACCCTCGTGCACAAGGGCAACATCATGAAATTCACGGAGGGAGCCTTCCGTGACTGGGGTTATGAGCTTGCGACCACTGAGTTCCGGGATGTCTGCATCACCGAGAGAGAGAGTTGGATCCTCGACAACCTCGACAGGGACCATTCCCTCAGTGTCCAGGACAACGTCCGAATGATTGAACCGGGCTATGACAGCCTGACGCCCGAAAAGAAGGAAGCGAT
>WTGE01000438.1 GCA_011525445.1 Synechococcus sp. CO36386bin_37 | reverse complement strand
TCTGAAAAGCTCACAACTATTCTTCTTAATGCGGGTCAAAGATTACAAACAAATTCATTGTAATCAAAAAAGAAAGTCTAGATCTTCACGACCGGTAGATTGAACATCTATCGCACAGGGTGAAGTTAGAAAAGGATTTTTTCAATCAATTGAATCGTCATCAGATATTTAATCCTTTACAACCAATACGCGAACATCACTTGCTTGAATCAATTGGGAGAGTTCGAGTAAGTCACGTTCACGAATCAGTCCGATGCATCCCAAGGTGCCGCTGTTTCCGTTGAGACCTGCACTTGGGTCCTGATGGATTCCAAGAACCCTTCGGCCCGTGATGAAGGTTGGTTCAATGCTGATCCAAACGGGACCTAATTCTGGATAGGCACCCTGAGCCAAGGGCTCCACAGGACCCAGGATGTAACTCCCAGTGGGCAGAGGTGCCTTGCTACCCATCTGATCGCGATCTGCGTTCTGGCGATGGGCACGACCAGTGACGGCATCGAAATGACGCGCCGGTTGACCAGGAATCTCGAGCCGCAAAGTCCAGATGGGATCGCCCGTGGAACGAATCGTTCTCTTTGTACGGTTGAGAACGAGCTGAGGCTCTGGATCAGGGTTCGCGATCGGAGTCTCAAGGATTGTCATGAGTCTTGAACGGACACCGACAGGTCGAGAGCTGTGCAGCGCCAGTTCGCTGGCCTGGGTCGGGGCTCTCAATGCGAAACCTGCGCAAACAGCACTGAGAAGCAGGACGCAAGGCGTCGCTTTGCTAGCCAGCAGCTGAAAAGGCGCAGACAAGCTCATCCGAAATCATCGAAAAACGACCTTGTCTTAAGGGGTATATTTATTTCTTTCGCGAAAAATAAACGGTTGTACAGCTGGCCCTATCCCTAACGCCAATCCAAACCAGGGATTCCAGTCAGGATGGCTGGTGTCGTCCTGCGATAGGGCAGATAGTTTGGATGGACGAGGCAAAGCCGTCGTTCTTCTCGGTGAGCCTTGCCCTTGAGCACTGCAACCAAAGCCAGACACAAAACAACATGCAGCAGGCTTCCTTTGGCAAGGAGCACACCAAGCGAACAAATCACAACCCCTCGATAGAGAGGGTGCCGGCAACGGCTATACACCCCTGTTGTGATGAGGGCAGCATTGGGCTTTGGATCCGGCAATAGGTAAAGACTTGGGCCTAACGCCAAAAAACCCTGCAGAGCCAAGGCAAGCCCAATCGCAAAGACCAACACGCCTGTGACATGAAGCCACTGGGGCCAAGCCAAGATCTTGACGAGCTCAGTGGGCCAACTGGGAAGACTATGAGCGCAGATCAGAACCACTTGCGCCAATAACCACCACTCACCTTTTTGATTGTTGAGCAAGCCGGCCCAGCTCAGATCCCAACCCTGAAACCGTTCCCGCCAATCGCTCTCTTGCCTTGACTCTTTGAAGGGAAGACCTTTGTTATCCATCGTGATCAGCAGGGTTAGTCCATCGGCAGATCGCCTCGCGCGCAGACCTTACCCCAACACAGCGCACCCTCCTCGCTCCAACTGGCCTGCACCGTGCTCCAGGCGGAACGTCCACCGATACGCATCCGCATCAGACCGGTGCCGTCATGCTCAAACTGAATCCTGTGTTGATTGAATGCCAACTTCCAGCGGCTGCCCAAGGGATCGGCCACAAAACGGCAAGGCTCCCAAGCCTCATGACTCCATCGACACTCCACATCGACAGCGACAGGCTCAGCCTGAGCTAAAGGCACGAAACCTGGTGTGATCAAAAGAAGTGGGGTGATCAGTCTCAGAGTGAATCCGACGGTTTGGATCACAGAACAAAGGCCTTGAGACCTGGGCTGTTTTCAACCTGAAGAGAAAGTGACTGGAACGGGACTGCGGCCTGCCAAGATTTAACAATTGCTGCTCCGAGCCCGTGCCGCGTTTTCAAGCTCGTGTTCTGGTGCATCTGCGCCCTTCTGTTCTCGATCCGGCCGGTGAGGCCACCCGTTCGGCTGCCAGCCGATTGGGAGTGGAAGGCATCGAACGCCTACGCATCGGCAAAGCTGTCGAGCTGGAGCTGGAAGCGTCTGATGAAACCGATGCACGCCAACAGATTGAACTGTTGAGTGATCGACTCCTTGCCAACCCTGTGATTGAAGACTGGACTCTGGAACTCAAACTGTCATGAGCATTGGTGTTGTTGTCTTTCCTGGTTCCAATTGCGACCGTGACGTTCGATGGGCGACGCAGGGATGCCTCGGCATGGCAACCCGTTATCTCTGGCATGAGGACACAGATCTAAGCGGGCTAGACGCTGTCGTCCTCCCGGGTGGCTTCAGTTATGGGGACTATCTACGTTGCGGTGCCATCGCGAGATTTGCCCCAGTGCTGCAATCTCTGCTGGATTTCGCCAACAAAGGGGGAAGGGTTCTCGGCATCTGCAACGGATTTCAAGTTCTCACAGAGCTCGGCCTTTTGCCGGGTGCACTCACCAGGAATCAGGGTCTCCATTTCATTTGCGAAGACACTCCACTTGAGGTGGTGAGTTCTCGCACACCCTGGCTTTGTCACTGCGAAGCAGGGAGTGAGATCCATCTGCCCATCGCCCATGGCGAAGGCCGATATCAATGCAGCAATGACACTCTCAAATCCCTTCTCGACAATGACAGCATCGCCTTGAGATACAGATCCAACCCCAATGGATCCATAGCAGACATCGCCGGAATCACGAATCCAGCAGGAAATGTGCTGGGGTTGATGCCCCATCCGGAACGCGCTTGCGATCCAGTCACCGGATGCACCGATGGTCGGATCCTGATTCAGGCACTGATGGCCTGAGCGGCCTGCAATCCTGAGCTTGGCTAAAAGAAACCCGATTTAGAAACAGGGGTACCAATTAAAATTTCAAGAGCGTTTGAGGCAAACGAGTCAAAAGCATTTTGAGCCTCGTTCCAACTGCCAAAGCTGCCAAGGGCACCCGCCAAAGCATTGAGATCGTCTGATTTAACCAAATCACCCTCCAACCCCTGTCCAAAGCTTCCAGCCACTTCTGCAGTTGTTCCCCATTGCAGAGCTGACCATTGACTAGCCCCAGAAATCACGGCTATCCGGAATTGATCGTTACCTGACGCACCCTGAAGAATAGCCATTGGTAACAGAGAACTCTTCAAGCCCGACTTCACTTCAGCATCCCAGCGATCAAGTTCGGATGTCGTAGGTGCACGATCAAACAAGGTTTGATAAGCAATATCAACAATCTGTTCAACCCTCAGCTGATCCAAAGAAGCTCCATAGTGCGCATCAATTTGCCTGGAATAAAGATCATTCGTAAGCAAATTATCAACGAGACGAGAAGCTGATGAGCCTTGGCCCAAGATTGCTGCTGATTGCTCTGCCAAAGCAGAAGGCCACAGCAACTGACCTGTATAGGCATAGTAAGTAGCAGCGGTGAGCTGATAACGTTCACGAACTTGATCGGAACTGAAAGTAGTGTTGAAAGAACTACCAACGATTCCTGTGAGATCATCAACATTAATGGTATCGAGTTCAAATATGGGAATCACAAGTTGCTGAGCGTTATTAATCAGAAGATCACTATTCGCAGTATTACCGTTTGCGGAATTACCCTGACTGACAACCGCATAATCTTCCACAATCGTTCCACCATGACCAAAGCCAGCCATAATGACCGGGGTGACAGCCGCTGCCGATCCAAGAAGGTTTTGCTCCTCAACGAGACTAAGGGGGAGGCCGTTATTGAGAAAATTTGTAATTCTTGGGTCAGCCGATAAAGCTCCACCGCCATGACCACCATGACTCTTCTGCAGAGCAGCTTCAGACCCAGGAACATTTGTGGCAATGAAATGACCTGCCTCAAGTTGCATCGTGTACTGATATGAGCCCCCAGACGACTCCGTCGTTAGAACAATATTTTCAAGAGCTGATTGAGCATAACTATTAAAACCTGAAGTAAGCACCAAGTTACTTAAGTTGGTTAAATTATTGTCATAAAATACGGCGTCAGCCAATAAGTTCTGATTGGGGAAGAAACCGCCTTCAATCTGACCAGTCTGATAAGTTAGGGATAATGCAGCACCGTCAATAATCAAAATACGAACACCACCTTCAACTGCATAGCTAATCACAACATCCTGAAAATTATCCAAGTTCGCATCAGCCATGGCGACGCTCAATTGATTAGCACTTAAATTCGCAACAGGCTTAAAATTATCATTGGTTTCGTAATCGATGCTATCAAATGGATCAAAATTGAATTGTTCATTCCATTGAGAAGCATTATTTTCGGGGAGCCAAGCTTTTAACTCCAGATCATCAAGCTTAAGATTATTAAAATCTTGCCTCTTGTCAAAACCGGCAGTAACAAGATCTCTTTGGCCATCTCCAGTGAAGTCCTCAATGAAGGTCCAAGGTGCTATCTCTGATTGCGAATAGGGAGTAAAGGATGCAATCTCTACACTGATTCCTCGCTGTAGAGATTCTCCATCGTAGAGAAAAACCATTCCGGCATCACCGCCACCAGAACTCAAGGCAATATCTTGAACGAAGTCATTATTTAGATCACCAGATTGAGCACGTTCCCAGGTTTGATCAGTTAACTGTGCAGTCTTCAACTCGACGCTTTTAAAATCCTGAGCTTGATACAAGGTTACGCTATTTTGTTTTGCCTTGAAACCTTCTGCTGCAATATTCCAACTCGAATCGGTATTCTCAACAATAGTAATAACCTGCATCATTCCCGCATCTTCATGAGGAAGAATATGACAATGAAAAACATAAGTCCCCAGATAATCCTGGAAAAGCATCCGCAATGTTTGATCATTAGCTCCCCAGGTGCTCAGTGATTGAACCTTATTGGGATCAAGAGCTTCTGGAATGGAATGGAAGTTACCTTTTAAAGGGTCTAAGGATTTGATCTCACCACTTTTTATATCAAAATACTTATATCCAGAAGAATTAAGTGCCGTCACATCCTCAAGGCTACTTGTATTACTCAGCCCAGTATCAGCGTCAAGAACCTGATAGTCATTGACATGAATATGATATGGATGGCCAATATATTTCGATGGACTATTAATACTCCAATTACGATTAACCCACTCCTCCATTGTGCCCAATTGAGCGATCGTTAAATTACCATTAGGGAAAACATGATCATTGATTAAAAAAGGATTTTCGTAACCCATCCAATTCTCAACGCCGGGCTGACCAATGGGTAGAGCTGTATATGGTTCGTACGTTTTTCCATTATTCATCATGCTGTAACGCTGCAACATATTCTGTGTTGCCGCGTCGTATTCACTAGGTGGGCCTACCAAAGTTCCCTTTGTCCAATTAAATTCTCGGTTGCGTATCGGCACCCATTCATCAGAGCCAGATGAATTCTTTGCGAACAGATTAACACTAGGGATTCTTGTGGGATCGTAATCACTTTCAGGAGTAGTAGGAAGAATCGACTGAATATCAGCCAAGCTGTTTGATTCCTCTATGATCTGATCAAGAGTCTCTTGAGTCGGATTATCTGTACCATCAACGACATGAAAATAAGCTAGAGGTCCAGCACCAGTTGCCAACCCAAAGCCAGTGTTGTCACTTGTGAGATCAGGATAGCCACCAGCATTTTTAATACCGTATTTTTTATCGTTTTCCTTAAAACTATACGTTGAAGTTAATTCAGTTTCACCGTCAGGCAAATAAACCAGAACATCGTATCGTTTACCTGGTTGTAATTGCAGAAGATTCTTCGCCTGTTTATAACCGGTAGGTAATGGGTCAGACGGACCACCAGACTCAGTACCAATCGATCCAGCAGTTGCAGCTCTAATATATGGGAATTGATGACCATCTTCACCGTATATGTAAAGAGGTAAGTTAGTAATTTTACCGTCGAGACCTTTATGCTTTAATGCTATGTTATAAAATGCTTGGTTGGATTGATTCGATAATGATATTGATTGCCATCCTCCTTGACCTGCATTAGCTACAGGTTGAAATTCTCCATTCACGGTGACCATCGTCATACGATTGACAACCGGTCCAAGTTGGTCAAATCCGGTCAATTGTGCTTTTCCAGTTTCTGGATCAATTCCCAAATCCATGGTTTTGAGGACAGCCATATTTCTTGGAACATCCTCAAAGCCCTTAACTTTGCTGAGTGGATCACCAATCAGCAAGGATCCAGACATACCGCCATAGACCATTTGATTCACTGAAGGGTGGTAATGAGGGTGATACCAATATTGACCTTGACCATGATCTTCTCGCACTTCAATTTCTGTTGTCCATAATTGACCAGTTGTATAACGAGAGAGGACATTATCTCCAAAACCAGCTGGATTCGTATGAGCTCCATGAAGATGAAAATTGGTTGTGTTAGAGGCACCTAATCCTTCACTGGCAGCATTTCCATACGTGCTATTCGAGATTAAAGTCGCAAGTTGATTTTGCTCATCACTTAAATCACCAATCCTAATATTATTCTCAAAATTTAATTTTAAATTATCACCTGGTTCCACCATTAAGATTGGGCCAGGATAACTTGGACCCTCTCCCACTACTCCGTACGTATACAACATTGATGGATACCATAAATTTGGTTCCAACTCAGACTCAGGATTCAGCAAGCTAGCAATACGCTGGAGAAGGCTATCAACATCAAAACGTGAAATAACAGAAGTATCCCCCTCGTAAGGCTCCCACAACGCACGAGGATCATAATTATCTAAGTTACTAATTTCCTGGAAGAGTTCATCCTGCAAAGTCCCAGTTGAACTCCAATACTCACCGCTTGAAGCAGCTTCATTTTTAAACTTGCCCGTATATCCAATCTTGAGCAAGTCCTCAATCGTATTGTTTCTCGGGACGCGAGAATAACGACCAATAACAACAGCTAAGTACGCATTAAACAATGAATCGAGTTTTTCTTTTGCTGTAATTTGAGGAATGAACCAGTTACTTAAGAAATTCTGAAGACCAGGAATCGATACTGGGTTACTCGTAAGCTGAAGACTTGTTTCGAGAAGACCTTGCGATAAATCATTATTTTTGACTGATCTCACATAAGTATCATCACCGTCTTGATCAAAATAAAGATCAGATGAAAGCAGGATATTCAAGCTTCCATCTGCGCGCCTGGGAAATAACGAACCGATTTTATAATTTACTGAAAACGATGTCACATGACTTAGGCATTCTGATCAAAACGTAGTTAGCGTCCAATTCCCCCGTATAAAAGTTCAGGATTATTTCAGACTCGCTTCAAAGCTCAATTTCAGTCGAACGAAGATGATCACAATGTTGGTTGCTGTTTGGCATGCTGCGTCGTTCTCTCCTGAAAGCGGGAATCGTGTCCGCATCTGCGTCTGCTTTCAGTTTCCTTCCAAAGAGCTGGGCTGGGCCGAGGCAGACAACCTCGCTCCAGTCTCCAGCTCCTCTTCGTCGAGGATCACGTCTGCGGGCTGTCAACCCTGGCACATGGATCGATCCCGATACCGATTTCTCCTCTCTGGTGAAGCGCTGTGAGGATCAAGGTTGGATTCTTGAAATCCCTGATTCCATTCATCGACAGTGGCAATGGTTTTCTGGCACCGATCATCAGCGTGCTGATGAACTGCGACAAGCTTGGAATGATCCATCGTTGGATGGACTGGTGTATGTGGCGGCTGGTTGGGGCGGGGCAAGGGTCTTAGAGGCAGGCTTTGAATTTCCCAATCGCCCGCTCTGGACCCTGGGTTTTTCAGACAGCAGTTCCTTGTTGTTAGCTCAGTGGAGCGCTGGTTTGATGGGCGCCATTCATGGCTCAACCGGCGGACCGGATCAACAATGGCAACGCACGGTTGCCTGCTTAACAAGACAACCTCTGACCCCACTTCTGGGGAGGGTCGTGCGTACTGGTGTGGCAACAGGTCCCCTCGTCGTGACCAACCTCACGGTTGCCACTCATCTCATTGCTACACCCTGGTTTCCTGATCTGCGTGGATCCATTCTTGTCCTGGAGGATGTTGGCGAGGCTCCTTACAGAGTGGATCGGATGCTCACGCACTGGCGCTCATCCGGTGTGCTGGATGGCGTTGCCGGTATAGCGACAGGACGATTTAGCTGGAAAGGAGAGGTTGAACAGGGCGATTTCTCGATGGATGCAATCCTCCAGGAAAGACTTGAATCTCTTGGCGTCCCCCTCGTCATGAATCTGCCACTTGGGCATGGGCTCCCCAACATGGCTCTTCCTGTTGGTGCCAATAGCAAACTGGACGCCAATCGAGGAACACTTCAGGTTCTCCCTGATGGCAATCCAACTTGAAAGCATGAAAAAAGGGGGCAGATGCCCCCGGAAGATTCGTTGTTGGAAACGTATCAAGCAGCAACAGCTGTCTTGGGATCAAGGGTGCCTTTGGCATAGAGGCCAGCGTAGTAGTTGATATCACGCTGCTTGATCTTGCTGGCGTTACCAGCGGCCCAGAACTGCTGGTAACGATCCAGGCAAACCTGCTTCATATATTTACGAGCCGGCTTGTTGAAGTGGCGAGGGTCGAAGTTGGCAGGATCGGCAGCAGCGGCTTCACGCACAGCAGCGGTGAAGG
>WTGE01000129.1 GCA_011525445.1 Synechococcus sp. CO36386bin_37 | reverse complement strand
ATGGAGAGCCGCTACACGAATTGATTCAAAACGGAAGCCTCGAGCGGCTCAACGCAATCCTGATGACGGCTCTCACCTCCTCGCTGGGAATGATGCCCCTTGCGCTCGCCTTTGGTGCAGGTAGCGAAATTCTCCAACCGCTGGCGATTGTTGTTCTGGGAGGTTTGATCACCTCAACTCTGCTCACATTGGTCGTGATTCCTGCTTTATACACACAATTTGGGCATAGGTTGTTACCTTAACCAGCCTGATTACGGTTGTATTTTGCACTGAGTCTAGTCAGTAGTTTTACTCGTTAATCTAAAAAAACGAATGGAGCGACAGGCAGATATGAATGAATAACTTTTCCAAATGGCTATTGATATTGGTCAGTAAACGGTGCGGCAATAGAAGAATATGCTAAATGCATTTGATAATTCAAACAGGGACTTCTGAGCCAAATCAATGAATAAACAATATCTACGCACGTTAATTCCCATGATAAATTGAGATCAGTCAAAAAGATAAGCACAATCACCAGCAATCAATTTAACCACTATTATGCATTTCTATAATGTGAATTAGCATGAGCATGAAAGACCACCAAGAAGCATTGACTCCCGGAATATCATCATCTATTCGCCTGATGCTGACTTGCTATATTCTTGCTCAAAAAGTAAAGCTCAATGCACATTTGAACAACTATAGGAAATACAATGAAATACTTAGATCAAAAAATACGGCACATACTGAAATAATATTTTCACTGTCGAGGCTGAAATGGTGACAAGAATAGACCAGGAATAGCAGTTAGCAATAGACCTCATTTACTGATAAAAAACAGTCATTACAAATAAAAGACCACGTCGTAGTTTCAGCATCAACCATGATTCCTGCTCGTGATTGCAAATGCATGACCTGGCGACTAAAATTCAGAGATTCATTGGCATACAAAAAGCGTTCAGCCATCAAAATCATTGACGAACAACGACAGGGAGAGAGAATTCTGGATCATAGACTTGGGTAACACTCAAGAAATTAAGTGAATTATTCAATTTGATTCTGTAGTACTGCTGATAATATCGAATAGCAAATAATATAATTCAATCAAGGCAATGGGATCCTCGATACGAGGCTCACAACTATTTAAATTAATTCACAATTTGTAGCTCATAGTAACGGCCTGTTGCAGAGGGCGTACGATCATTTTTACGCGTTAGATTGAAAAGAAGGACAAGAAGGAGTTAGAAATGAACAAGAAGGTCGTTGTGCTCGATACCAATGTTCTTCTGCACGATCCAGAAGCTCCCAGCAGTTTCGAATCCGATCGCATTGTCGTACCGATTCAGGTTGTAGAAGAAATTGATCGCTTCAAACGTGATCCCTCTGAAAAAGGGCACAATTCACGCCGTGTAGCGCGTCTGCTTGATGGTCTACGTGGGCGTGGCAACCTCGCTGACGGAGTTGCCTTAAAGCCTGACAGTGAAGGAACACTGGAGGTGGCATTCTGCAGATCTGAAACCTTGGCCCAGTTGCCACCTGAACTGCAGACTGGCGGTGGAGATAACAATATTTTGGCTGTGGCCTTGGAACAGATGCGTGCCAAGGGTTTGAGCGAACCTCCCCAAGTGGTCTTAATCACGAAAGACACCAATCTGCGCATCAAGGCGGATGCCGTTGGCCTGGAAGCTCAGGATTATGCCAACGACAAGGTGATGATCTCCAACCTTTATCCCGGGTCTAGAGACATCAAAGTCAGCGCCAACGTGATTGATGAGTTCCACCGAAATGGTCATCTATCGGTGAAGGAACTACCTGAAGAAGCGGTGTCATCGTTACAGCCGAACGAGGGCGTGACTCTCACCAATCGCGATCGCGCGAAGCACTCCCTACTGGCGCGACAACATGGTGACTCTGGAGTCATAGAACCCCTCGGATGGCTCAAACGAGCCCGTCTCGGACGCCTGCATCCACGGAATCGGGAACAGATGTTCGCGCTTGATTTGCTGTTGGATCCATCGGTGGAGCTGGTCACCCTTGTTGGTAAGGCCGGCACCGGTAAAACACTGCTTGCAATTGCAGCTGGCTTGCATCAGGTCGCGGATGAGAATCGCTACGCCAGGCTTTTGGTCACCCGTCCACCGATTTCACTCGGCAAAGAGATCGGCTTTTTGCCAGGTTCTCTGGACGAAAAACTCGCACCTTGGATGCAACCCATTGTGGACAACCTTGATTTCCTTACAGGAGATGCGCTGAGCGCTGAGACAAGGGATGATCGCCGCCGCCATGGAGGTGGACCGAAAAGCTCCTGGGCTGATCTTCGTGAGATGGGGCTTCTGGAAGTAGAAGCCATCAATTACATCAGAGGTCGCTCCATTCCTCACCAATTCATGGTTGTGGATGAAGCACAAAATCTGACTCCGCATGAAGTCAAGACAATCGTGACTCGTGTGGGTGAAGGCACGAAAATCGTATTCACTGGTGACCCCTATCAAATCGATAATCCCTATGTGGACACTGAAAGTAATGGCCTCACCTGGCTTGCTGAACGAATGAAAGGTCAATCCCTTGTGGGTCATATGACCCTCATACAAGGAGAACGCAGTGCCTTGGCTGAACTCGCAGCCAACATGTTGTGACGGAGACAAGGATGTTGCCAACAGCCTCTGACACTTCCCAATGGCTAAGTGATGATTCTTCCAATGTGGCTAAGAACCTTCAGCAGGTCATCCACTCGGAGAGCTATCAACTCGCCCATGAAGACCACAATCTCATCAACAGTTCTTCGATGCGTGGAGTGAGGATGTTGCTGGAAATCAGTAAACCAGAGATTTACCTCGAAAACGCTGGAATCTCCTCAACAATCATTGTATTCGGCGGTGCACGCCTCGTGGAACGATCCGTGGCGCAAGCAACTCTTGATAAGGAATTAAAAGAGCTCGAGGCCAATCCAGGTTCCGAGCAATTACAACGGAAAGTTGAACGTGCCGAAAGACTGTTGAAACTGTCGTGTTTTTATGATGCAGCCAGAGAATTTGCTTTTTTAGCCTCGAAATATGGTCAATCACAACCAAATGCAAGTCCTTGCTGTTCATCCCATGTGATCGTAACTGGGGGAGGTCCTGGAATTATGGAAGCAGCCAATCGTGGTGCATTTGATGCTGGCTGCCGCTCAATTGGTCTGAATATTGAACTTCCACATGAACAAAATCCAAATCCATATATCACTCCAGAATTATGCTTTAAGTTTAATTATTTTGCTCTTCGTAAATTTCACTTTGTGATGCGGGCAGTAGGTGCTGTGTTATTTCCGGGTGGGTATGGCACGCTCGATGAACTCTTTGAAGTCCTCACGCTTCGTCAGGTGGGGACTCAACATGCAATGCCAGTCGTACTCTTTGGCAAAGACTATTGGTCTCGACTAATTGATTTTGAATTCATGGCTGATTCAGGGCTAATTGATGATCAAGACCTTCATTTAATCCAATTTGCTGACACAGCTGAGGAAGCTTGGGACCTGATTAAAAATCAAACACCCAATGTGGTTTGATCAACTGTTTTAAGCCTCAGCAAGGAAAGAATTTTATCGCTCCCTGAATCAAAGTAAATTATTGAAAAGATGAACAAATTAATTGAAGTCAATCTGGCACTAGCGGGTCAATCAAGAACTGCTACGCAATGATCACATACATCTCAGTTTCCAGCATTGGGCTTGAGGTGAACGAAACAATGACTTGGGATGTCTGAATCACTCAGGCATAGTCTGATAAAGACGATATGGACCCCGCCAGCAAACACTTTTACGTGCTTCTTTCTCTTTCATACCATCGGCCACGAGATATTCCATGGCTCGGGTTTAGACCTGTTTTATTTCGCACTGTTCACCAATGAATAGATGCAGGGTGAAAGTGAATGCAGCCATCTTTAAGCCTTATTCATGAGAACGATTAAGTCGCAGCCGGTGCAATCTTCACTACCCCAATTTTGGGGGATCAGATCTGAACCGTTCCATAACGCATCCCTTTCAGGACGGCTTGAACCCTGTTGTTCACTTCCAGTATGCACAAGAGTTGTTTCATGTAAGTTCGCGCAGTCTCTTCATCGACAATGAGATCCTCTGCTATTACGCCGTCTGTCATACCGGGTGCAAGGTGATGCAACAGTGCATATTCCCGTGACGTGAGTCTTGGAGAACTGAGAGAGGGAAGCAGGTCGCATCGTCATGGTTGACTCCGCAAGGAATGTTGCCCGATCACAACTAGAACGGCAGCTCCTAACGGTTTACGGTCTTCAACGATGTCTGCTTCAGCAACAACAGCTTCAAACCATGGAGCATTGTTGTCTTCGATCGGGATGGCATCGCTTAAGGACAGCACAACCAATTCGCCCTCGTTCGCTGTATCTGTCGCAGAAAGAATCGACCTTTCATCGCTAGTGCAACCCGACCATTGATGGCAACCGAGATCCGAGGCTCTTCATCAGCAGACTTCGGCTGGTTTTGGAAATATGGAGTTAAATCCACGCAAGACCTTACCCATGACAGCCATCCAGACCATGAGAAAGGTTTAGGTCAACACTTCTGTGAGCACTCCAAGCTGAGTCATTTCCAGGCTCAAATCTCCTTCAATCTCAAAACACTGTTGCGTATTGAGAAGGCTTTTCTCTCGCTTTGCTTTTGACAGAGGGGATCTTGACGGTAAGAGAGCAACTGAAACTTCACTGACTCCAAGCTGTTGCGTTTCAAAAAGGATTGAGGTGGATGCAACCGATCAGTCCCGCATGGTTGCTGGAGCAGCCTCAGGTTCCGCGTCCCTGTTTCGGGAACGCTTTGTGCTGAAAGCAACAAACAGCACGTGAACACTTCACCTGTGAAGGTGTCCTTCTTTTTGCATCGTCTGAATTTCAGGGTTCATTGCCGACGCAGCTGCTGATGAAGCTCCCTTTCATCAGCACAGGGCATCCAACGTCCATTGTTCTGATGCACCGTGTTGCATCCAATCTGTTCAGCACGTATCTGAGCCTCAGCTTTTGTGGCATAAAGGCCCTTACCATGCGCCCAGGATGGGCTGCTCCCAAGAACAACTACGGTTAGAGCAAGAAGAATCGTGTTTGACGATCGGATCGCGAGCATGGACTTCATAGGCCTTCACCCTATTGAGGTGATATGAGTTTTTCTGTATCCATGATGTTGGGCCATCGCCACACCTGAACGTTCCTGCGGATAACTCACTCTGGGACAAGTGGTTCGCGTCACGAATCCAATGGCATCAAACATGTACATTTTTTCTGACAAGTGCTGCTTTTTATTGTGATCAAAAGCATGCAATCATTTCAGCTTCGATACACACTCCATTGTTGTAGAGCAGTGCTTTGAGCACTGAACTGTTGGACCGTCGAAATGTCGAGCGAAAGGTGATTGTTCAAACGACACCCGAAAGCACGGGGTTCTGAGGTTGGGAATCAACCTCATCCCGTGAAGACATGAGATCGAGACTAACTAACAATTTTGTCGCGGATCCAGTGGGTTGTGGCGGAATGGTCATCACCACAGTCCCGCCCTGATCCGGGAGGAAATGAACACAACTTTTGAATCCCTCTGGAGTCAGGGCCCAGAGGCGATAGAGTTTTCCTTGAGGAGCTTGTGGTAAGTGATTCAAGGAAAGGAAATTACTTCCTTTCCCAGGACGAATGATGATTTCACCATGGGCTTTCTGCATCGTGCCTGCCTGAGTGGCGAGAAGCTTGACGGTTCGGTCCCCTGGACGAAGTGCAATCGTGGGAATTGAAATGTTCTGGTTGGCAATCTGCACCTTGGAGCGATAGAGCTCAACACCGGTGAATGCCAGAACCAGTAATAAGACTGCAATCAACCAGTTTTGAGGACGAGCAGGCTGTGGTTTGCGAGCCGACTGCAAAAGGCGTTTTTTAACGGCGTCAGAGAGAGGAGGTGCCACCTGCTGTTCCATTCGGTTGTGAACCTTCTGAAGTTCATCAAGCAGGATTCGCTCTTTTGCTGAAATAGGTTGATGATCAGCCAAAAACGGGTGTTCATTGGCACTGAGATTGCCGAGCACCTTGCCAGCAAGCCATTCATCACGCTCACTGAAGGAATCGTTCGAGGAAGATTGTGAAGACATGATCAACCCTCCTCCTGTGAGGACAGTGCATCGCGGAGTTTGAGCAATGCCCGACGGCTGATCGTTTTCACGGTTCCCAGAGGCAATTGAAGCGTGGCTGCGATGGTGCTCTGGCTGATGTCTTCGCGGTAGTTCATGGCAAGAATCTGTTGTTCACGGGATGAAAGCTGCGCCAGGGCCCGCTCAAGATTGATGCAGGCATCAATGGCCTGTAGATCGATAGGGTTTTGTTTCCCTGAGCCAGGCCTGAAGCATTGGAGGATTCGACGGCGGTTGCGATATTGATTCAGCCTGTTCAGGCCCATCGATCGGGTGAGCATGAGGAGATAGGAGCGGATTGAGCCACGATTTGAATCAAAGCCGCCATGCTGAAACCTTAGAAACACATCATGGGTGAGATCTTCAGCCTCCTGTTGTTGACCAAGAATGCTGAATGCGATCCGGTGCACCGCAGGTGCATGTTCGTCGTAGAGGCAGGCCAGATCCTCGGCGGTGATGGCATCCTTTGGGCTCACATCGGACCCTGCAGCTGCAGATCCTGGAAACCAGTCCAGAGATAGAACACCCCGAACGCGAATAAAACAATGGCACTGGTCCCGGAGATCAGGTCGCCCCGTTCGAGCAACTGTCGGCGGAGATCCCCAAGTTCAACGCCTAAACCGACCAGAAGGATGACCGTGCTGTAGCCAATGGCATACAGAACCATCGCTGCTGTGGCCAAGGGTGGTGAACCAACCGCCGCAGAAGCACTGAGGACGGCAGCAAGAACAGGGCTTGCACAGGGAGACGTCACTAACGCGAACGTGAATCCGATCAAAAAAGCTCCCATTGGCAATCGTTGAATCCAGCCTGGCTTTCCCATGGCTCCGAAAGTGAGACGATGCCAGGGGAAACGGGGGCCCAAGCCTTTCAATTGCAGAGCCATCGCGATCACGATGATGCCTGCCAGCACAAACACGCTGCCCCGATGGTCAATGATCAATGCTCCTGCAAGGGAGGTGAACAACCCGAGGATGCTGTAGGCCGTCACCACTCCGAGGCTGAACTGGATCACCTTGTCGGGATTGGGACGTTGTTGCTTCTGAGCACCGAGATAGGAGAGCTGCACCGGGAGCAGAGCAAGGACACAGGGAGAGACACTGGCCATCAATCCGCCTCCAAAGGCCAGTCCAGGCAAGGCCAAGATGGCCCAGTCATGGCTCACACTCCAGTGTGTGAGCCAATCGGCATAGCTCTGGCTGATGGATAGAACCGCTCGTTCAAGCGGCCTAGCAAACACTGCAACAACAACAGCTGCTGTCAGAGCAAGCAGGAGCACCCCTGCCCGCCGGGTCAACCCGAATTTTGTCCTGAACGTTGTCATAGCCACTCAGCGACGGATCATTGAACGGGTTGTATTGATGGCCTGGAGATAGGGATCAAGCTCGGGCTGGGCGCGTAAGGTGCTCACAGCAACACCGGTTTCGGGGTTGAAGATGCTCACCAAGCTGGTTTGAGTGCGGTGTTTCCGAAAGAATTCAGTGAGGCCCAGTTGCTTCGCTCGTGCTGAAGACTGTTGAGCAGCAGAAGGATTGGAGACATCGAAACGTACCCAGTGCACTGCATTGCCCTCCTTCAGTCGCAGGGTCTTCACAACCGGCTTGATGGTCTGACAAGCACTGCACCAGGAGGCATAGATCTCAACAAAGACAGGTTTTCCCTGAAGCGATGGAGCAAGGGGAGATGCTGCATGGGCGGGTCTTGTAGCGATGGACACTACCGGTATGTCTGAAAGCGGAGTCAGAGCAGCAGCGAGGGGAACGACAGCACCTGCGAGCAGAGTGACGAAGAGGACAGGTTGTTTCAATGTCAATTGAAATCACTGCACTTCATACCGGTGAAGTGCTGAATTGGATTCAGCATTCAATATTTAATCCAAGGCTTCAGTCGTCGAAAGCTGGACTGAATGAAGCCCGGCTGGATTGACCGACCGGCTGAACCATGAGCATTTGTCTGAATGCTCATGGAAGAGTGGAAGGCGGCTTGTTGAAGACCATGATCGGCGTTGAACTCCGATAAGACGCAAATAAGACTCATTGCGGTACAACGGTTTTAAGCAAATAGAAACAGACGACTAACAACAACTTCTATCTCTATTGTTAGTCGTGTTGTTAGGCAAACAGCAGGGGATGACCGTCCAAAAAGCCAGGCCAAAACCTCATAAGTGGTTCAGGCGTATTAGTGAGCGTTGGCTACGTCTCCACTTCCGTCAGCCCTCATGCGGACGCTGCTCCACCCACGTTTCTCAGTGTGCAGTCAGTTGCCTGAACGTCGATCACTAAGAGCGATGCAGCCATATTGAATCCAACTTTCCTATCACTCTCGCTACTCGGCACTGACGGGCGCTGATGACCCACTCTTGAGCACCACAGACCAGAAGGGTGATCCGTTGTGCTTGATCCGCTGGATGGCGTCCTCAACAGCCAATGCGGAATGGGTGTCACTGCGGTCCTACAGCTGGGTGCCTCCAACACCACC
>WTGE01000155.1 GCA_011525445.1 Synechococcus sp. CO36386bin_37 | reverse complement strand
CAGCAGCCACTCAAGGAGCTGTTGTGTTTGAAGATGAAGATCTGATTGTGACCGCTGCTCCTCTCATCCATCGCGTCCCTGCGTACGCCTATCGCGTAGAACAAAAACCACAAGCCGGGCGTTTCGATATTGATCAGGCAAGACGACTCGAGATCCCCCCAGGGCCCGTCTATGCCGCTCTCAAACGAGGGGAGTCCGTCACACTTGAGGACGGTCGCACCATCAATGGCCGCACCCTCTGCGGGCCAGAACGCCCTGGAGCCAGCATTGTTTACTGCACAGACACCGTTTTTTGCGAAGCAGCCGTGCAATTAGCACAAGGTGCCGATCTCTTGATCCATGAATCCACGTTTTCCCACTCTGAAGCGGACATGGCCTTCAAGAGGCAACATTCAACGAGCACCATGGCGGCTCAGACCGCAGCTGAAGCAGGCGTGAAGCGGTTAGCCCTGACCCACCTCAGCCCGCGTTATGCACCTGGAAACGCAGTAACTGCAGACGATTTACTGGCAGAAGCCCGAGCCATTTTTCCTAAAACTATTTTGGCGAAAGATTTCCTCAGCGTGGACGTCAATCCCGCATCGGAGGCAGACGCGCGCTGCAACAGTTCGCGTCACTAGGCCCACGAAAGCCGCAACCACGTCCCACCCCGTGATACAAGGATTTGGTGCGCTGTCTACGTCGGTCTCTGACATCTTTCATGGCCTCTCTTTTCTCCCAATTGCGTCGATCATTCAATCGACTGCTGATCGCCCTGCCAGTGCTTCTTGGACTTTTGATCAGTGCCCCAGTTCAGGCCGCCCAGTGGGATGCCGAGACTCTCACAGTTCCAGCTGACGGCGATGGCACCCTGGTCACTTTCAGTGAGCAGGAAATCAAGTCAGGGCGCAAGGTTTTCAATGTGAGCTGCGGCACCTGCCACGCCGGCGGCATCACCAAAACCAATCAGAATGTTGGCCTCGACACCGAAACGCTAGCGCTCGCTACACCAGCCCGAGACAACGTTGCGGCACTCGTGGATTACCTTCAAGATCCAACTTCTTACGATGGTGAGTACAGCATTGCTGACCTACACCCCAGCATGCGAAGTCGTGATCTTTACCCCGCCATGCGTGATCTCACAGATGAGGACCTCCGGTTGATGTCCGGATACATTCTCGTAGCGCCAAAAGTGCTCGGTGTCGAATGGGTAGGCGGAAAGATCTACTTCTAGGACTTAGAAGTTTTCACACTTCCCGAACCCCATTCAACCCATTGAACAATGGCTTATCAGCCTGCTCAGATGAGCAGGCTTTTTTATGACTTGTCTTCTTCGCCAAGTCCTGATGCAACATTCCTTGGTGGGGATTGATTGAAATCTGCCATCGATCTCGGCTGGCGGCTGTACCACCACTCCTGCAACTCTGGAGTCAGGCGCTTCGAAAACAAAGTAAGAAGCGTGGCAGTTGGCCGAGAGCCAGGCTGAAGCAGCTCGACGGAATAGGAAGGGCAACGCCTGGAAGCAAGATCCGGAACAAATCTCCGGCCTACACGGCGCCAACTCGGCTCCTTGCTGCGCCAGGCCAAACGACAACAAGGCCAAGGAAGCTCTTCCCGATCAAAGAGTCGACAGCAGGGGCCGATCACCCGAAAGCTGTACTGTCCCCCGGGGCTGGAATGAACTGACCCATGCCCCAGCAAAGTCTGAACATCAGGACGGAAAGCTGCAGGGGATTTCAAAACGGGGATGAGAAACTCAAGCCGTCTTCACATTAAAAAGCCACCCAAGAGGGTGGCGGAGCAAGCGTGTATGCGAAGTGATTGAGCTGATGGCCAGTTGGCTCAATACAGCTCTTCTTCTGCGTGAGTTTTGATCGTGCAGTCGGAGGTGGGATAAGCCACACATGTCAGCACAAAACCGGCTTCGATCTGGTCATCGTCCAGGAAGCTCTGATCAGACTGGTCAACGGTACCTGTGGTGATTTTGCCCGCACATGTTGAACATGCACCTGCACGACAGGAATAGGGCAGATCGATTCCCTGCTCTTCAGCAGCATCAAGAATGTACTGATCGTCAGGAACTTCGATGGTCTTGTTGAGGCCTTCGCTCTCGCTGACCAGGGTGACCTTATAAGAAGCCATGGATGGAAGTAATGCGCAGAGATCGAATGATCTGAATCTGCTGGACCGAACGTTTCTACATCGGACAGACGCCTTGATACCGGAATCATCAGGGTTTCCCGCCCAAACCCAATCAAAAACAGACAATTAATAAGTGTGGCTTATCAGAAAACACGTTCAATCTCGAGCAAGCCCCAGCGCCCCTGCTCCCCGACTGGCCTTGCTCGCCAACCGAATTGCGCCAACACCTCAATCAGACGGGGTGCCTGATCCACCAAAAGACCGCTCAAAAGGCCGCGACCTCTGGGCTTCAGCACCTTTACAAACTCAGGCGCTAAGGCCTCAATCACCGGAGCCAAAATATTGCAGAGAAGCACATCCACCAACTCACCCTTCAGCAGAGTGTGAAGCGCATCGATTGATCCATGGCCGACTCGCAGTTGATTCTCCTTCAATCCATTGAGTGCAGCGTTCTCCGTCGTTGCTCGAACAGCAAGAGAGTCAATATCAGCGGCATTGACTTGTGACGCCCCAAGAGCCAACGCTGCCAAACCAAGGATCCCACTCCCACAGCCAAGATCCGCCACTGTTTGCCCCCTCGGCAAGTCCGCTTCAAGAGCCTCCAAGCAAAGACGGGTGGTGGGATGGCTTCCGGTCCCAAAAGCGCTTCCAGGGTCCATTCTCAAAACCAAGCGGTGACCATGCTCATCCGGGACATCAAGCCAGGCGGGGAGAATCAACAAGCGTTGTCCCACCGGATCAGGTTGCCAGTGTTTTTTCCAACTCAGACTCCAATCTTCATCGACGAATTCCTCCCATACCGGATCAGCCAAAACAAGCCCGAAGGTTTCAGCCAGCGGTCGAAGACTGTTGAGCAACTGAAGTCGCTGATCGTGCGGCCACTCCGTAGATGGAAGCCAAGCAAGCAAGGTGCATTGATCTGGCGACTCCGGAGCATGTTGAACTGCAAGCCGATGCACGCCCAGAGAGTCAAGTTTCCAAAGCAGGGACTCCTCAAGAACTGGCGATAGAGGAAGTGAGAGGCGCCACCACATCACAGGGTGACGGGGTGAGCTTCCTGAATGCCGTTGATGCTCTGGATGGTGGCAAGCAAAGCAGCTGGAATGGGGTCGTCAATGCTGAGAACCATCACCGCATCGCCTCGGACAATTCGACGTCCCACCTGCATCGAAGCAATGTTGACATTGTGCTCTCCAAGAAGTGAGCCAAGGTGACCAATAATCCCTGGCATATCGCGGTGTCTCGTGAACAACATGTGTCGGCTGGGCGGAACGTTGACGGGAAATTCGTCGATGGTGGTGACACGCACATCGCCATGGGCAAACACGGCCCCGGTGACACTGTGTCCCCCGGACCCACCACGGGTGGTGAGCTGAAGGGATCCACCGGCAAAATCGCGGCTGGCGTCATCCTTGACCTCGAGCACTCGAAGACCACGGCCCTTGGCCTCCAATGAGGCATTGACGTAATTAATTCTCTCCCCCAGTGCCGAACTGAGCATGCCTTTCAAAGCAGCCACAACGAGAGGCTGTGAAGGGTGGTGGGCGAATTCGCCCTGCAAGCGCACCTCAAGTTCCTCGACTTGACCGCTGCTGAGTTGGCTCACGAGTAAACCCAAGGTTTCGGCCAGCTGGAGATGGGGCTTTAAGCGCTCCATGATCTCGGCACTGAAACCGGGAATATTCACTGCACTGCGCGCTGGCAAGCCCATCAGCACGTCCCGAATTTGCTCGGCGACATCGACCGCTACATTTTCTTGAGCCTCTTCAGTGGACGCCCCCAGATGAGGGGTGAGAACCAAACCGCGCTCAACGGCACGAAGAGGGGAATCTTGAGCCAGAGGTTCGGATGCGAATACATCAAGACCTGCACCGGCAATCACCCCGGATTCAATCGCTTCCGCAATCGCAGGTTCATCAACAATGCCGCCGCGAGCGCAGTTCACGATGCGGGCAGTGGGTTTCATTGTGCGCAGCAACGCGGCATTGACCAAGTTTTCTGTATCTGCTGTGCGGGGAATATGCAAGGTGATGTAATCAGCCTGCTGAAATAACAATTCAAGCGTGGTCAGTCGGACTTGCATCTGTTGCGCACGTTCCGCGGAAATGAAGGGATCAAATGCGATCACCTCCATGCCCATCGCTTTGGCAACGCGAGCAACATGAGAACCAATTTTGCCTAAACCCACCACTCCGAGAGTCTTCTTGTACAGCTCATTCCCCACATATTTCTTGCGATCCCAGGCACCTGAACGCATCGATCCATGGGCTTGAGGCACATGACGCGAAACGGAGAGCAACATCGCTAACGCGTGCTCTGCAGCGGCAATGGTGTTGCCCTCCGGCGAATTCACCACAAGCACACCGCGCTGAGTGGCAGCCGGGACATCCACGTTATCGACCCCCACACCGGCGCGCCCGATGATGCGCAACCGGTCTGCAGCCTCAATCACATCCGCCGACACCTGGGTACCCGAGCGGATCATCAAGGCGTCGTAGTCACCGATGATCGATCTGAGCTCTTCCGGTGATAGCCCTATGCGCTGATCAACCTGAGCCACTTGGGCCAGAATGTCTAACCCCGCCTGATCAATGGGGTCTGAAACGAGAACTTTGGTCATCCAGCGGCATGAGAAAGCCACCTCTGACTTTAGAGATCAGCCTGAAAACGCTTTTTGGATCACTTCCCATGCCAAATAGATCCAGATCAAACGCTCCAACCGACTCCATTGCAGGAGACAATGGAAGCTCGGCTGCTGGTTGATTTATGCCCGTTTGCGTTCTCGTTCTCAATGAGCGCATTGCTGCCGATCGTCTTCGCCTGTCGCTTCAAGAATTGACCATTCCCCTGCTTCGCATTGCGTTAGTGGCACCAGTTGAAAACAAGGGATCGCCGTCACTGAACACCGAATCCTTACCAAGTTCTGCTCTCCCCGCCCAGGCATTCGATGACATCGATTTACTCAATCCCAACCTCACGAGACGTCTGCGTCAAAAAGCGATGGCCCGATGGTTAATGCCATTTGGTTTCTTCGCCGGCTGCACTTTCACCCAAATCACCACACTCGATACATTTGCGAGCTTTGGATCATGGGGCGAGGCTTTTATTGGTGGTCTTATGGGAATGGGCTCAGGCCTGATGGGTAGTTACGCCGCAGCGGCGAGTGTGCCGTCTGAGAATGAAGACGGGGTCAGAATCCTGCGTAATCGTCATCTTGAGGGCCGCTGGCTCCTCCTCCTTGAAACCAGAGCAGGGCTTGAGCTGCCCTGGCAAACCGTTCAGAAAGCGCGACCTCAGCAGGTTGTGCGTCTCAGCGAAATATGAGTCTCCCTCGCGACGAGCTCCTGCGATCGTGCCGATATCCAGAAAGGATGATCAAGGTGATCGAAATCGCAGAAGATGTCCTGCGAACCCGGCAGCCAAAGTGGAGTCCATTTTTGTCAGCGTTGATGCTGGAAGACATTCGCCGTTTGGACAGGTTGGCTGAATTACGTACAACCAGTGAGGGCGGTTTTTCAGGGGCCGAACGCAAACGGGTGCTGCTCGAGTATGCAGAATCAACGGCTGAGCCGCCGCCTTGCCCCCTTGCCGGGCTGAATGTAGAGGGAAACTTTCTCTTTGACCCAACGACGCCTGACGAAATGCGTTTGGGCCTGGAAACCATTGGTGTCGCTGAGGAAGCCATCGGCGATATTTGGCTGCGTGGCGACAGGGGAGCACAAGCCATTTGTTCGCCCGAAGCCGCTGCCTTTCTCCAGGGAAAAAAGGGCAACTTGCGCGATGTGGTGATCACCTGTGAATGCTGGTCACTCGGTGCTCTTCAATGGCCTGTTCAGAGAGCCATACGCCGATTGAGCAGCGTTGAGGCCTCATGTCGGCTTGATGCCATTGCCTCAGCTGGCTTCGGGATGTCGCGTTCGAAAGTGGTCAAGCAAATCAAGGAAGGACGCTTAAGGCTGAACTGGGAGCCCGTGAAACAGACAAGTCGTGATCTGAAAGTTGGAGACCGGCTGCAGTTGCAAGACAGAGGCAGCCTCGAAGTCACCAGGATCGAACCCACCAAACGCGCACGATGGCGTATCGACATGCTCCGGCACTAAACAAGCTGGATACACAAGGCACATCAACTGCTAACTTCGATCGAAGGTTGTCAGATCCACAACCACCCTTCTCAAAACCTTTTGAGATGTAAGGGCGATTAGCTCAGAGGTAGAGCACTACCTTGACACGGTAGGAGTCACTGGTTCGATTCCAGTATCGCCCACTTCCATTAGGGAGAGGAGTTGTTTCATGGCATGCAGCTTGATCGTGGGGCTTGGTCGCTCCGGGATCGGCGCAGCGCGCCTCCTTCACGCCCAAGGTCACGAAGTCGTCGTGTTGGAGCGCGATGATGGTCCCGAACAACAGGAGAAAGCCCGACAACTCAGAAATCAGGGCATCCAGATTGAACTGGGATCTCCACTTAAGCTCTCCAGCTTCCAACCTTGGTTCAATGAGATTGAACAAGTTGTAATCAGTCCGGGAGTGCCTTGGGACCACCCCACACTGAGGCAACTGCGTCGTCGAGGAATCATGGTGCGCGGTGAGATGGCCGTGGCGTGGCAGGCTCTCAAAGACTCTCCTTGGATTGGAATCACTGGGACTAATGGAAAAACAACCGTAACGCATTTACTGCATCACGTTCTCAACCAAGCAGGACTCCACGCGCCTATGGCTGGAAACGTAGGACACTCCGCTGCCGAATTAGGGCTGCAATACTTGAACCCAGAACGATCCAAACCTGATTGGATTGTGATGGAAATGAGTAGTTACCAAATTGAATCGGCCGTTGACGTTAGTCCTAGAATCGGCATTTGGACCACACTCACTCCTGACCATTTGGATCGACACGGCTCGCTAGATGCCTACAGAGCCATCAAGGAAGGACTTTTGCGCCGATCTCAGCATGCAGTTCTCAATGCCGACGACGCTGATTTACAGAGGCGGCGAGACTATTGGCCCGATGCACAGTGGGTGAGTTCTCGTCCAAAAACAATCAATACTGAAAACCTTACACTTTGGATTGATTCAGAGAACAAAGTTTGTAGCAAGAATGGATCACTCTTTCCAGCGAACATACTTTCAATGCCAGGAGAACACAATCGGCAAAATCTGCTTTTAGTGACCGCCGCTGCATTACAAATAGGATTGGAACCTCACATCATTCAAGACGGAGTACGCAGCTTTAGCGGAGTACCACATCGTTTAGAAAAAGTGGGATCCCTCCAGGGGATGACTGTCTTTAATGACAGCAAAGCCACAAATTACGATGCGGCCGCAGTTGCCATCCAAGCTCTAAAAGGTCCAATCGTGCTACTTGCCGGCGGATTATCCAAACAAGGCGATTCAAAGCACTGGCTTGAATTAATCAACGATAAAGTCTGTTCCATTGCATTATTCGGATCAGACAGAAATATTCTAATGGGATTAATCCGCAACTCTAAATATTCAAGAATGATCACCTCTCATGCAACATTGGATAGCGCTGTCACTGCGGCAATCCAACAGGCAATCAATGAAAACGCAACTTCTCTTCTCCTATCTCCGGCATGCGCCAGCTTCGATCAATACAAAGATTTTGAAGCAAGAGGAGACCATTTCAAACAACTCATCGAGGAACATCTTGATTCGTAAACATTGAAACCTGATGAAAATTATGATTTATGAGCTCCCAAGAATCGCAATAATCAAATTAAACACCTATTGCGGTTATTATTCATGGCCTCTCTATATTCACAACGGGCACTCCTGAACGACTCGATATTATGCTTTCATGAAGTCCAATTCAAACGACTTGAACATTCTCGCTCGAGAACATGAACTTCGTTAAAATATCCCTTTACGCAGTCTTGCCTTTGCTCGCCTTAGCGTCATGCGACTCAAAACAAACAGATCAGAAAAAAACTTGCGCTCTTTATGATCAAGACAAGATTGATGCCGTAGAGGCTCTAATACGCCTCGATCTTCAGGCGAACGAAAACGGAGGACGATTCGAACCCGTTGAACGTCTTTGCTCGTCCTTTCGCTAATGGTCTTCAGCAGAACAAGCAAGACTCTCCAACATTCAAACAAACACTTCCATTTTCCAATTTCACCAGCAATGATTCGCTGTTTACACGAACATGAATTGCAATCTACGCACCTTCCATAGAACTCAGCAAAAACATTACTGACAAAACTTTAATCCTGCAAATCCCTGAGCCCAAACAGACTCTAATCTTAGAGAATTTAAGAAAGCTTAAGGGACTAAGTTTCACGCACTAATTGACTAAAATTAATCAAATGGTAATAACACTTAATCACGAAACTACACATTGTGACTTCAACGTATCGGCGCTTTAAAGTGATTTGAATATCACAACAGAATTCCTTGGATGCTGACTCTCGTCTGATTGGCTCTCATCCACCTCAGGCCAAAGAACACCCACACCATTGGCAGTGCTCTGTCGACCTTCGCGATGATCAGAGGACTGTCGTGACTGAACAAATAGACGAAGCGACTGCATTGTCCAATTGACCTGTTCCCGCAGCTTCCCTGAACACTCATGAATCACTGCTGCAATTCTAAGGACGCAGGGTCAACAATCCCTCTCAATTGGTGATTGTATCGAGCAT
>WTGE01000275.1 GCA_011525445.1 Synechococcus sp. CO36386bin_37 | reverse complement strand
ATACTGGATTCGATCATGATCTCCCGGTAGGACCTCTCTTCACATTGGTTCTGCTGAAGCCTGTTGCGGAATCACCAACCACGAGGATGGATGCCATGAGTGAACTCAGCCCAACAGCAATCGTCGAAGGACTGGTCGAGGAATGGCAGCTGCAGCCCCATCCGGAAGGGGGCTGGTATCGAGAGATCTTTCGAAGCGCACTCGAGGTCGTTCGACCCGATCAAAAGCGGCGTTGTGCGATCAGCACCATCCTGTATCTCCTTGATTCGGAGTCGATCAGTCATTGGCACAAGGTGAATCATGCCGATGAAGTTTGGACACATCTGCAGGGAGCACCCCTGAGCCTGTGGTGCCTCAATCCCGATGCCGATCAAGCCTCTCGGGAGGTGTTGTCCATGCATCACCCAGTACAAGTGATTCCATCGAATCACTGGCAAGCCGCCCGTGCCGAAGGTCCTTACAGCCTGGTGAGTTGTTGCGTTGGTCCTGGTTTCAGCTTTGCAGATTTCACTTTGCTGAGAGATCTGCCAGAAGAGAAGCGTCCAAAGGCAGCCCTGCCGGAGTTGATCTGATAACCGTGGATCTGCCTCCATACCGAACCCGACTCATTACGCTCATGCCAACCGGGAAACACCATGGGCAGCAGCTTCGGAGACCTGTTTCGCATCAGCACGTTCGGTGAATCTCATGGGGGAGGTGTCGGCGTCATCGTGGATGGATGCCCGCCAAGGCTGGAATTGGATCTGGCAGCGATTCAGGCCGACCTCGATCGCAGGAAACCAGGACAAAGTCGAATCACCACTCCCAGGAAGGAGGCAGACCAGGTTGAAATCCTGAGCGGTTTACTCGATGGAGTGACACTGGGTACACCCATTGCCATGGTGGTGCGCAATAAAGATCAACGGCCTCAGGACTACAAAGAAATGGAAGTGGCCTTTCGCCCTTCTCATGCCGACGCGACTTACCAAACAAAATACGGAATCCAGGCCCGCAGCGGAGGGGGAAGAGCCTCGGCGCGAGAAACGATTGGACGGGTCGCTGCCGGGGCCATTGCAAGGCAGATTCTGCGAAAAGCCAATGGCACTGAAGTCATCGCATGGGTCAAACGCATCCACGACATTGAAGCCATCATTGATCCCTTGTCGGTGACTCCGGCACAAGTGGAAAGCACGATCGTGCGCTGCCCTGATTCAAGGATCGCCGAGCAGATGATCCAAAGGATTGAAGCCATCGGCCAGGAAGGCGATTCCTGCGGAGGCGTAATTGAATGTGTGGTGCGGAACGCTCAATCAGGTCTCGGCATGCCCGTATTTGACAAGCTGGAAGCTGACTTAGCCAAAGCTGTGATGTCACTTCCGGCAACCAAGGGCTTTGAAATCGGCTCAGGATTCGCAGGAACGTTTCTCAAAGGAAGTGCGCACAACGACGCGTTCCTCCCCACATCCGATGGAAGCCTACGGACGGCAACGAACTTTTCCGGAGGCATCCAAGGAGGCATCAGCAACGGTGAACCCATTGTGATTCGAGTGGCGTTCAAGCCAACGGCGACCATTCGCAAGGAGCAACAAACCATCAACGCAGCTGGGGAAGCAACCACCCTCTCTGCCAAAGGTCGCCATGACCCCTGCGTGCTGCCAAGGGCCGTTCCCATGGTTGAGGCGATGGTGTCCCTAGTCCTGGCAGACCACTTGCTGAGACAACAAGGACAATGCAGTCTTTGGTGACCACCAATCTGCCTTAACTTCTCGCCGGCGATTGAATGCCATTGCTGCCTGCTAACTGAGCTGCAGCCTTAGCCATCCGACCAGCCGTGGAGTTGACAGAGGATGTCCCACTTGACTTCCTTGCGCGACGAGCCTTACGGGGTTTCCCGACTGAGGCAAGAGATGTGCTTGATGAATCGGTCGTCTTGGCGACTCTTGCCTTTGCAGTACGGGATGCTGTTGTAGTGCGCTTAGCCTTCACTGAAGAATCAACAGTGCCAGACTTAGCGGCGCTGGTCTTAGCAGTCTTCACGGTTTTGTTCGTTTTACCGGTTGGGCTCTTCTTGCGAGCACTAGCAGTTTGACGGTTGCGAAAGCTCAGCACCATCACCCATTCCTCATCGGTTAAGGATGCAGGCTTGCTGCCGTGGGCATTCGCCAATTTGGCAGCTTTTTCAATGTCGTCAATCAGGTTGACCCAGGAGGTGGCGAAGCGTTTATCAGACTGAGATCGAGCACCGCTCTCAACGAGTGTTTCAACGACACCAGCTGCAGTGACCTTTTTACGGCGACGATTAAAGATTTCTTTCTGCAATTGAGCGATCAAAGCGTCCGCTTTGTCACTCAGTTTGATGGATAACTGAGACATCCGAAACCAAATCACTATCCCATCTGTAGCAGATAAGTCTCACGTCAACCAATCGCGGAGATCAGCAATGTTGTCTTCTGTACGGAAAACGCCTCGACCTAAAGCAATGGCGTCATAACCAGCCGCCAGCCATGACTTCAGATCCGCCACACTCAACCCCCCCGCAGCAATCACAAATGGAAGATCTCCCATGGGTGCACAAATCTGGCGGTAGTAGCCAATCCCCATAACACTGGCTGGGAACACTTTCACAAGCTGGCAATCCATCGTTTGAGCTTGTCGAATCTCGGTAGGCGTCATCACACCAGGCACGAGACAACAATTACGGCTATGAGCAAACGACACTAAATCCTGGTCGAATAGGGGTGACATGGCATAAGGAAGATCCAGATCGATCACTGCTTGAACTCCAAGTCGAGACGTCACGGAGGCCACCCCGAGCAGGAGGTCTGGATGACGGGATTGAATCGCATCCATCAGGGCAAACCAGCGATGATCTTTCGACCAGGCGATTTCGATGTGTCGAACACCAAGGTCATGCAACTGATCGAGTCGTTGGCACAGCGTTGAATGCAAAAAAGGCCCAAGGAGATCACTCTCATCAGGCCGTAAAACAATGATCAGTGGTTGAAGACCTAATGAGGCCACCAACCACTTTTGACGATCAGACGTATTCAGCAATCCGGACATCGCTCCGGATCAAGAGATCCTGCAATTCCTGTGAATCAACGGTTTCATTTTCCACCAGCATTTCAGCGAGCTCGTCGAGCACAATTCGATTATCCACGAGAACTTTGGTTGCGCGTGCATACGCCGTATCGACGAGGTCAGAGACCTCGGAATCGATGGTCGCGGCAGTGTCCTCGGAGAAGTCACGCTCAGCGGCGATATCTCTGCCAAGGAACATTCCACCCTGAGCACGACCCAAGGCAACAGGCCCGAGTTTGTCACTCATGCCGAAACGAGTGACCATCTGACGAGCAACAGACGCAACCTGCTGGAGATCATTCGATGCACCTGTTGTGACCTCATCTTCCCCATAAACAATTTCTTCAGCGACACGGCCACCTAGAGCGACTGCCATCTGGTTTTGCAGGTAAGTCCTCGAATAGAGGCCGGACTCCATCCTTTCTTCGCTGGGGGTGAAGAAGGTCAGACCGCCGGCATTACCCCTGGGAATGATCGAAATTTTCTGAACAGCGTCGTAATCAGGCATCAATGCACCCACAAGCGCATGACCAGCTTCGTGATAGGCAACAAGACGCTTTCGCTTCTCGCTCATGACCCGATCTTTCTTCTCAGGTCCAACCATGATGCGTTCAATGGCATCACTGATTTCATCATTGCTGATTTCAGTGAGCTGACGTCTCGCAGCAAGAATGGCTGCTTCATTCAGCAGATTGGCTAAATCGGCTCCTGTGTAACCAGGAGTTCGACGCGCAACTTTATCAAGATCAACATCTTTGGAAAGAGTTTTGCTGCGAGCGTGAACCCCAAGAATTTGAAGCCTTCCAGCGTAATCAGGACGGTCGACGGTCACTTGACGATCGAAACGACCCGGTCGCATCAATGCTGAGTCCAGTACATCAGGGCGGTTGGTTGCAGCGATGATGATGATGCCCGTATTGCCTTCAAAACCATCCATCTCAGTGAGAAGTTGGTTGAGAGTTTGCTCTCTTTCATCGTTTCCACCACCCAAGCCGGCACCTCGCTGACGGCCTACCGCATCAATCTCGTCGATGAAAACGATGCAGGGAGCATTTTTCTTGGCTTGTTCGCACAAATCCCGAACACGACTTGCACCCACACCCACGAACATCTCGACAAATTCTGAGCCGGAAATTGAGAAGAACGGAACCCCTGCTTCACCAGCGACAGCCTTTGCGAGAAGAGTTTTACCAGTACCAGGAGGACCGACCAAAAGACAACCCTTTGGAATCTTCGCGCCAACGGCAGTGAACCGATCTGGATTCTTCAGAAAATCGACAACTTCAGTGAGCTCAAGCTTTGCGCCTTCAATTCCAGCCACGTCTCCAAAAGTGACCTGGGTAGTGGGCTCCATTTGAACTCTCGCTTTGCTTTTTCCAAAGTTCATGGCCTGATTGCCACCTCCTGCCCCACTTCCTTGAGCACGCCGGAACAAGAAAAACAATCCCCCGAGCAAAAGCAGAGGGAAAATCAAGCTGGTGGCGGCTTGTTGCCAGGCACCAGGCTGACGTGAAGGTTGAACGGCAATGTCGACATTGTGGTCCGTCAGGAGTTTCAACAGATCTTTGTCTGGAGCAAGATTGACCTCGGCACGACGACCGTCGGTCTCAACGACTTGTGCTGTTCCGCGATCGGGCGACAACAAAACTCGACTGACCTGGTCCTCTTGAACGGACTCCACAAAATCGCTGTATCGCAAGGTCCTAGCTGCCGTCGCCGGATCGGGACGGTCCAGGAAAGCAGTGCCAACAACGATTACAACCACCACTAGCAGGACGTAAAGCCCAACATTGCGCCAACGTTTGTTCAAGGTTTTTCCGCCTCTGATGAAGGAATGTTAATAGGAAATTAAAACGTCAGGAGGCCCTCAGGACCTCAACAACACTGCGGAACGCAAACCATTCAGGGATCTCCTCACCGCTCCGCAGCATTTTGCGGAATTGGGTTCCACTGAGCTTTTTGACGTGCAGACCACGTGCCTCAGCATGTTCAGCTGTGACATAGCCCTCTTCATCGGTGTAAACAAGATTTAAAGATGGAACCGTCTCCATGGTGAGCTCGGGAGCGCACTCTTTGGCAAAGTTCTGGGCGTCGTAGGGGCCATAGAAATCATCTCCTGTTAAAGACGACTTGCATCCAGCCATATCGCGGCCAATGATGAAGTGAGTGCAACCGTAATTCCTGCGAATGATCATGTGTTGGAGGGCTTCACGGGGTCCAGCCATGTGCATGGCGTAGGGCAGATAGGACCAACGAATGCGCGAATTGCTCACTTCAGCGGCGAGGCGTTCATAGGTTTGGAATCGAACAACACCAGGAATATCGTCTTGCTGGGTTGGTCCACACGTGGGGTGAACGAGAACAACTGCGTTCTTACTGACGTTTTGAGCGTGCAGCGCGCGGGTGAACAGCTCGTAATGAGCGCGATGAATGGGATTACGGCACTGGAACGCGACAACATCTTCACCATCGGGGAGCTCGGCCCGAACCTCAGCCGGCGTTTTGCAAGGAAACTCTCGCTCTGGAAGCTGCAGACCCTGCACTAAGCCTCCGAGGTAAAAACGACGGCGCTCGGTGGCAATCATTCGCACCGCTGGATGTTCGAGTGAGGTAGTGCCGTAACAACCCTTGGCTTCCACGACCTTGTCAGGCTCCCACTTGTCTCCAACGGTGAGAACGGCAAGATCCTGACCTTTGTAAGTCAACAAAACCTTGTCTCCAACCGCAACGTCATCGCGATCGGTGTCCATCACAATTGGCAACCCAAAGAGGTATCCCGAGGTGGTGCGATGCCCAGCCACAACCGCGTCGTAATCGCTCTGATGCATGAACCCACGCTCAGGGGAGAAACCACCTACGACGAGCAGCTCAACATCGCAGGCATTGCGATCGGAACACTCAATGCTTGTGGTTGCTGAAGCCTTAACTGCAGCGCGATCAGCCTCAGCCACCATCAACTCGACCAAAGTGCCTCCATAGGGAGCAATCACGCCGGCACGCTCGGGGGAGAGAGAATTGGTGGTCATGGAGGGAAACACCCTTCGATCTTTAACGGCGTGATTCTCCCAGATGACACAAAAAAAGGAGCCTCAGCTCCCCTTTTTTGTGTCAGTGCATGGGTTGGTAAGGCTTTAAGCCTCCTCGAGACGACCAAACACCTCTCCACTGATCTTTACGTCAACAATCTCTCGACCACCCATATCGGAATCTGAGGGCTGAATCGCCGTGAAAACTCCACCAAATTCACCCGTTTCCGGGTCCACTTTCGTAATCGAGAAGCTCATCAAACCGGTACCGTCAATGTAACGCTTCACATTTTCAGCTTCGAGTTCTTCGTAATCACCACCCAAACCAACGAGTCCCTGGGGGTAATCCACGCCTGTCGTCAGGGCGCGCCCTTTGGGATCAATGAAGTTGCTGGTGCGATAACTGGGAGTGCGGTAGGTACCTTCGAAATCCGTGCTGGTCGTGAGCGCTGAACCTTCAGCTGTGGCTTGAAGATTTTTGCTTGAGAAGGTGAAAGGGAATTCCTCACCCCCTGGAACCAGGACAGTAATGGGTTGGAAATCAATTCCACCTTTCTCGCTAAAAGTCAAGCCATCTTCACTGACGATGAGATCTCCAAAAACCTCATCCAAGCTGGAGGTGTAGCGGGTGAGGATTTTGCCTTCAATGAACTGGGCTTCTTGGCGTTTGTTGGCGGGTTCACCTTTGATATAAACCTGGGAGGGATGCATGCAGATCCCTCTCAATTCATAAGCAGATCCAGCTGTCAGATTGATGGAGCCACGAGCTGAATCCGGCAAGGTGGGGCAATCATTGGCCTTGCCTGTGTTTCTGATGTCGTCATAGGTGACGTTGGATCGATCTATGGCCTCAGCACCACCACTGCAGGCAGTTACGACGGTGAGACAAAGGGCCAGCACCAGGGCCAGCAGGGGACGGATGCGCATAGAAGGAAGAAAGCTGATGAGCCGAACAGGCACGGTATCCACCGATTAGTCGATATTACAAGGGGAAAACGGGAGTTCCGGCTGGCCTTTTGCAGCTCTCAACAAGCCTTCGCGTTACCGATTCCTCAGAAACCTCCTCCGATCGAGAAAATCCTCACCGGCTGGCTGTTTCCCCTGGCAGCCAATATCGTGCGATTTCGTCAAGCAGACGGTTTGCGAGCTCAAGCTTGCATTGAGGCACCCACTGTTCCTGCGATCCATCGTTTCGGAGCAACCATCCACCATTTCGATCGGATCTAAACCCCTGATTGGGTTGATCGATCGGGTTCGCAAACAACAGATCACAGCCTTTCGCTGCGAGTTTGTGACGTGCTCGCTCCAGCAGGGCGTCGGCTGGACCGGTCAGAGCAGCAAATCCCAAAACCACCTGTCCAGCAGGTCGGCGCTCGACCAGGCTGGCCAACAGGTCTGGGACAGGCTCCATTTCGGCTGACAGCACACTGACAACCGCATCCTTGGCGTGTTTATCAGAACGCGCACCACCGCGACGCCGCAGATCGGCAACAGCTGCGGCCATCGCCACAGCATCAGCTTCCTTGTTCAGCGCAAACAACGCCGATTGCATCTCTTGCGAGGACTCAACCCGATGGCAAGACACCCCCTCAAGCCAAGCCTGTGGCACCTGCAAGGGGCCATGAACCAACTCAACCCGTGCACCGCGCCATCGGGCAGCTTGAGCCAGCATCACGCCCATGCGTCCGCTGCTGCGATTGCTAATGATTCGGGCAGGATCCAGGGCTTCCACCGTTGGGCCAGCGGTAACGAGCAGGGAACGACCACTCCAATCACGCGTCAATTGGCGTTCCTTGCTCCCTCGCTTAAGCGCATGGAGAACCGCCAATTGAATCAGAACGGGATCAGCCATTCGCCCCTCTCCGACTCGATCACAAGCCAGCAACCCTGGTTCTGGTCCTAGGCACAGGACCCGTTGATCACCTTGCAAAAGATCCCAGTTGCGACGGACCGAGGCATTGCCCCACATTGCTGTATTCATGGCTGAAGCCGCCACCACAGGGCGCTCGCAGGCCAAAAGCAAAGAGGCCAGCAAGCCATCCCCTAGCCCCTGAGTCCAGCGAGCCAAGCTTGTTGCACTTAGGGGAGCCACGACGACAAGATCAGCCCATTCAGCCAACTCGATATGCAATGGCCGCGGTTGGCATGGCTCCCACTGATCCTGATCCTGAAAGCAACGGTGACGACTCAGACTTGCGAGTGCCACAGGACTGACAAAACGCGAAGCGCTGGGAGTGATGACACACCGCACCTCGGCCCCCGCCTTCACCAACGCGCTCACGAGGAGAGGGGTTTTAACCGCGGCGATGCTTCCCGAAGCCGCTACGAGAAGACGACGCCCCTCTAGAAGCCTTGAGGCCTCAATCTTCATCAAATGGTTCCTGATCAACTAAATGGACATAAGGACCCGTGAGCTCAGGGCGGTGAATCGCCAAAGCGCGCAACAGATGCCAATCACCTAAGCCATCAAAAGGAGTGGGGTAATCGTCGTCTTCGAGGCGCTGCGCCAGCAAAGCCACCTTGTCATCGTCAAACGCATCTAGAGATTCCGGCGTAATCGGCATGCTGGTTCCCTGACGCAAAGACACCATTCTGCCTCGGGCAAGACATCGAGCTGCCGCTAAGTTTCGAGCGACGGGGTCTTAGCTCAGCTGGTAGAGCGCTGCGATCGCACCGCAGAGGTCAGGGGTTCGAAT
>WTGE01000295.1 GCA_011525445.1 Synechococcus sp. CO36386bin_37 | reverse complement strand
ACGGACCACGTCACCTGCACTGGTTACTGCATTCAATCAAGCAATGCAAAAACTTAAAGATGATGGTCGCTACAACCAGATCATTCGTGACTATCTTTTCCCTTCCTTATTGGCCATGACCGCAGGTCAACCATGGTTTTTTGCCCTTGAGACAATTGGCACAGCAGCATTTGCTTTTTCTGGGATTTTGATGGCACAACGTGATCGCTTCAGCCTCTTTGGCGCTTTCGTTCTGGCGAGTCTTCCCGCGTTTGGCGGGGGAATCCTTAGAGATCTGCTAGCCAATCGAGATCAGCCAGCAGTCCTTCAGTCCACCCACAACCTGATCATCGTGATTGCACTGGTGCTGATCAGCCACATTGTGGCGAGACTTCCGACCATGGATCTCCCTCACCATGTTTTGGGTAAATTTCACTTTGGAGAACAAGCCATTCAAGTCTTGGACGCTCTCGGGTTATCAGCTTTCACCGTAGTTGGTGTCATTGTTGCCGTTGAGGAGCAATGCGATCCATTGCTCCTCTGGGGACCTGTCTTCAGTGCCATGACTGGAGCAGGCGGAGCCATTCTCCGTGATGTGATCCGAGCTGATCCAAGCCACCCCACCCTCAGGCATGACTTCTACGCCGAACTCTCTTTTTTCTGGGGGCTTGTTTTATCAACATTCATCACTTTATATGCCAATTCAAATAGCCTACATCCGTTGCCGTTAAATCTTGGCGTCCTGTTTACAACATTTGGATGTTTAGTGTCACGGCTTGTAGTGATCAAACGAGGCATCAAATCATCCACTTTCATGAGTAAGCGTTAACCCGCTCAGTGTCAATCAAGAATGACGCATCAGTGAAACCATAAACAACGCATGAGCTGTTGCGCTTGAGCGTTTTGAACTGAAACATCCCATTGGGTTCAGCGATGACAACAATCACATCATCAAATCATTCATTTTGCTGATCAGAGCCACGAAACGTCGAATCACGACTCATTGTGGAACAATCAACCTCAGGAGCCATGGGCTTTTTCACAGCACTCACCGATGCAATGAGCACTCGGAAGTCGCTGCTAGTGACAGGCCTTGATCCGAATCCTGAAATGCTCCGTAGCTGGGCAGACCTGCGCGGGCTCAAAGGCAGGTCACTGCTCAGCCAAGCCAGATCATGGTGCAAATCCGTCATCGAAGAAACGGCTGATCACGTTTGTGCCTACAAACCAAGCCTCGGCTTTTATCAAGCCATGGGCTCAGCTGGAGTGGAGCTGTTGTTGGAGGTGCGTGAACTTCTACCTCCAGATTTGCCCCTGATCATCGATATCAAGCATGGAGATCTCAATAGCTCAAGCGCTATCGCTTCCTACCTCTTCCAATCCCTGCATGCTGACGCTGTCACGCTCAACCCTTTTGCTGGTCAGGACATTGCAGCGCCCTTCCTTGTGTATCCAGGGAAAGGGGTCTTCATTAATTGCCATAGCTCCAATCCTGCAGCCCGCAATCTTCAACATCATCCCGATGAGCACAACCCCTTTTACTTAAAGGTGGTGCAGGAAAGCCAAAGTTGGGGAACGCCCGAACAGCTCCTTCTTGAAGTCGGCACCAGCGATCCAGGAATCTTGGCTGCAGTGCGACAAGCAGCACCCAACCGGTTTGTCATGCTCCGATCACTCTGGGGCGAGGAAGCTAATCTGCAACGCCTACTCGAAAGTGGGTTCAACACAACTGGAGACGGGTTATTGCTACCCCTGCCTCAAAATCTGTTGAATGAAAGCAACATCAATGAACAGACCGCAACGCTTAAAAAACGGATTAATCACATTCGCCAACAGCATCTTCAGAGGAAGCCACCCGCCGATCCTCTCGATTCGATGCAATGCCAGATCTGGCCACAGCTCAATCTGGTCCATCAGGATTGCAACACAACAACGAATAACCATGCAGGGTTGAAAGCAATCAATCAGGATCTCCGCGATCTCGTCATTGATTTGTTTGACATCCGTTGCCTGCTGTTCGGAGAGTTTGAGCAGGCGAGCGGAGCTGTTTTCAACTATTACGTCGATCTTCGTCAGATCATTTCCGATCCAGCACTGTTTCATCGTGTCCTTGATTGCTACGCCCAGGTACTGAAACCATTGCAATTCGATCGAATTGCAGGCATTCCCTATGGATCCTTGCCCACGGCTACAGGATTGTCATTACAACTGCATAAACCACTGATCTACCCAAGGAAAGAAGTCAAAGCCCATGGAACAAGGCGCATGGTGGAAGGAGAATTCAGAGAGGGCGAAACCATAGCGGTGGTTGACGACATATTGATTACTGGAGGCAGTGTGATGGAGGGGATCGGCAAGCTCGAATCGTCAGGATTGAACGTGCGTGATGTGGTGGTGTTCTTGGACCATGGAGGGCTCAACGATCTCCGTGCCAAGAAACGGTTGGAAACTCATGGTGCGAAGCTCCATGCCGTCCTCACGCTGGACATCGTCAGCCATGTTCTCGCAACCACTGGTCGTATCAATCCCGAACAGGCCAGGGAGCTTCAACACATCAAACAGTGATTAGGTGAGCTAACCAGAAGATCTCAAATCGTGATCATGCAAAGAGTGCCAAGTTCCTTGATGTGTCGCCTGTCGACAGGAGTGCTTCATGAATCATTATTCGGTTCCAAGGAGACATGGCACATTCGCCCTAAAGGGGGCTGGTTCGACGCTTTGAGGATCTCCGCACCGCTTACCTGTAATATTTAATTTAACCTTCTCTTAAGCAAGAATCAGTATTTAAGTATCTCACGCTAATGAAAAAAATTAATGAATGATAGCAACCTGATTCAATCCACTCCTACGCAGGCTCAATTACTTCATTTTATAATAAATTCTGGATTGGACGATAATGTCAAAAAAAACTACGGGGTATGTCGCGATATTAAATACAAAACACATCCAAAGTTTTTGAAACCCGCAATTTGCAGTAAGCTAAAAAACTTTGCACGACAAAAATTCGAAACACACATCCAAGAGATAGATTCAGTAGACAACAGGCCAGAATGGCAGGTAAACATAGGCACTAAAACCCTAAAAAGTCTTGTCGAGGCAAATACATACAATAGGCTATGGGAAATAAGCAGACTTTCGGATCTTAATTATTTCATGACTCCTTTTATAAGGAGATACAATATCAAGGAAAGACGGGAGATTGGACTGCATTGTGATATATGCGCAAGGACAATCAATATAAATTTATCCATTGCTCACAAAGGCAATCAATTATGCACGATAACCAAAGAGAATAATACTTTGTTATTCACAAAGCACAATTTCAACCTTGGAGATCTCATGATCCACGACGACAAAGTCGCGCATTTTTTAACTCCAATAGAATCAGGAACAAGATATTCATTGATTATTTTCTTTCAACCCAAAGCAGTATCTAATAATGTCAGGTAACTATGGAAAAACACAAGATCCTGTTAATGGGACAGTCTTCAATAGCCTTTATTCCCATCGCGTCAACCAGAATCCTAACGATACCTTTGGCGGTTTAGTATGTTTCAGAACTAGCTTGACTGGCAGACTTACCACCCCTAGAAACAAGAACGGAATCAACGACACAACATTAGAAATTGTTTACGTGTAGTTTAAAAACGGAGCTTACTTGGAAATTAAATCATAAAAAATCGCCACGGAATCATTACCACCTTTGACCATAATTTTTAGCAAAAAGCCGACCATAGTCGTGCCGGCATGCCAGCTTCTGAACCCTGGATTAAAAATACAACTTTAAACACAGGGGGAATTGTTTTAACCAATTGGAGAGTGTATACCTATGGGGGAACAACTGCTGATCGGCCAGCGTTCTTGATTACATGGAACGACAATGGAAGCGTTGATTTTGACGATGGTGTGAATAATAAGAAACCAAATAAATTGGTGAAAAGTTACACAATATACGATGACACCACGGGTAAGACTTCAGCAACAGTTGATGTCTACGGAGTTCAGTAGAAATGACTTAAGTGTCATTCTCTGGCGTCCAAACCATGAAGTCATGATTTTATGGTATTGCCATTCAGCCGATGTCACAATTGCATCAGGATTGTTGAATTCGTTTGAGGTTTAAATCCATAGCAAATCAATCGCAATGGATGCATCAAGATTTCGCTTCACCGGGCAATCATTGGCAACGCGCCTCAACAGGGAAATCTGTTCTTCGCTGAGTGAATCAGGGAGACTGATTCTGACCTTGAGCTGTTCAATGCGGCGAACCCCCTCTTTGGTCATGATCTTTTCAACCATCGCTTTAGCGTCTCCAAGCTCCCAGCCGCGCCGGCGCGCAGTAATACCCATCACAGTCAACACACAGGTACCAAGAGCTGTTGCCAGCAAATCAGTTGGCGAAAAACTTTCGCCACGACCATCATGATCAGTCGGGGCATCCGTCTCCAAAATCTGGCCCGAGGGGCCATGCTCAGCCGTGCAATGCAGATCCCCGTTGTAGTTGCAATGAATCACAGTCATGAATTCTTAGTCATCACTTGGATCCAGTCTGTACCCCTGCAGCGATGTGATTCGAAACGCGATCAGAACATCCTGGGATTCATTTTCAGTGGGAATTGTCATCCATAAGCACTTGATGAAGGCTTTTCTCATCCTTAAGGATTTGTTGTTCAACCCCATCACAGCAGAACATCCCAGCACTCACACACAAGGCAACGATCACAGCTCGTTGAAAATGATCTGATGGATCACTTCTGCCCAACCTTGTGCATGAGGCGCTGGAGCGAGTTGATAACGACCACTCGCCAACGCATCAGCGAAAACTGGATGGGGGCCCTCCGAACCGGGCACGACAACAGAACAATCACCCGCCTCGAGCAGAGGCAGATCATTGGGAGAATCGCCCAGTGCAAGAACCCGTACCGACGATCCACCGAGCCGTTGCTTCAGAACGTCGAGGGCGCGACCCTTGCTGACATGCGCCCCCAGCAGATGGCTCAGGCGATTGCCCTGCACCACGCTGAAACCAAGGCCCTCAGCCAATGCTGACAAGCGCTCACGAGCTGCCAGGGAAACAGGCACAAAGGGCAGGCTCCAGCGCCGGCTGCAGGCCATCTGCAGCGCTTCTCCCCGCAATCCAAGCAGGGCATGAGCTTCACCTTCAGAAAGCACATCAATCGCTCGCAAAGGCTCGCCCAGTCGGACTTCAAGCTCCAATAAAGCCGGACGGAGCTCAGAGACTTGAGGTCCCAACGCCTGTACCCAGGGCTCGCCATCGGAAGTTTCCCCGTGAATGGCACCTCCGTTCTCGACAATGAAAGGATCCTTCAACCCGGCAGCGAACCTGAAGCGTTTCACTTCTTCAGCCGTTTTACTGGTGCAGGGAATCACAGGAATCCCCCGTGACTGCAACCCACAGATGGCTCCCCGTGCTGGCTCCCAGTTGTAGGCATGATCCATCAACGTGCCATCGAGATCGCTCACAACCCACCAGGGCATTGAACCAACAGCGTTCGTTGTGATCATCGAACCAACCAATGCACAGCAAACGGCTCAAGATCGAGGGCCTTCTGTCCCAGTGGAAGGGACCGCCCAGACAAAACGTCATGCCAGGGGGGACCTGCGCTATCCGTGAGAGAGCTCAAGGAGAGACTGAGCCGCACATTACTGAAATTGTGAATCGCAAACAGGAGATTGTCCCCCTCACCCCTCTTCAGAATCACCAGATCGGAGCGGTCCGGACTCAGGACCTTCATCGCGGCAAACGGATCCAAGGCCGACTGCCCACGACGCACCTCCATGGCACGCCGCAGTGCATCCACCACCAAGGAAGTTTCGCTTTCTGGATCAGACAGAAGACGCTCCAGGCGATCGCTTTGGAACTGGGGGCGGTTGAGATCCCGACGCTGACCGGTTCGACGAAAGCGTGCGTTGTCATTAGGAGTGGCCAAGAGTGCAGGCAAGTAAAAAGCAGGCACACCTGGCAGCGCCAGCAGCAACAACTGAGTCAATACAAATCGAGCTCGCTGATGCAGTGAGGTATCCCGGCCCTGATCAGCCATAGCACTCCACCAACTGATATTGATCTCGTAGGGAACTTCCTCTCCATCCGCCAAGCGTCTGTGGCTGACCAAGCCACCAAGCTGCTCACAACGCCTCAGCAGCTGCAGCAAGCGATCAGCGTCCATCAAGCCTTCAAGGGGACGAAGACCAATGCCATCGTGACAAGCTGAAAAATTAAGCAGCCCTGTTTGAGGTGGAAGCTGCGGCCATCGGGCCAACCAGCGATTCAGGAGATCAGCTCGGCGACTGAGACAGGCCTCAAGCAAGAGCGGGGGCAGGGGAAAGTTGTAAGCGAGATGGGCCTCATGCCCAGAAGTCAAATACGACAGATTTTCCTGCTCGGGAACATTGGTTTCCGTGACCACCACCCCTCCTGGACAGCGCGACTCCAGCAGAAGACGCAGCACTTCAACCAGGCGATGGGCCTGGGGCAGATGAATGCACTCACTCAGAGGTTGTTTCCAGACAAATCCCACCGCGTCAAGGCGGAGCCATTGGACCCCGTAGGCACAAAAACGATCGAGCAGACGAGCAAAACCAAGCAACACCTCAGGCTGGCGCCAGTTCACATCCACTTGATCAGGGCCGAACGTCGTCCAAACCGTCTCAGGTCCGCGATCTGTGGCCAGTGTGGTGAACAGTGCCGAGCTTCTGGGACGCACCACATTGTCCCAGCAGGCATTGGGAGCTTCAGCCAGAACACATTGCACTCCAGGTTGTTGCCCTTTCAGAAAATCCCTCACCCAGGGGTGGGAAGCTGACACGTGATTGAGAACTAAATCCGCCATCAATTGGCGTCCCTTTCCCAACGCCGCTAAGTCACTCCAATCGCCGAAGCGCTTCTCAATGTCTTCATGGCTCGAAACAGCAAATCCCCCATCGCTGGTGGCTCGCAGGAAAGGCAGAACATGCACAATCGAGGACAGGCCATGGAAATGGTTGTGCAGCAATCTCTGAAGACAACGCAATCCAGGTTGATTTTCATCGATCACCGTATCCGCGTAGGAAATCAACACGCAACTCGCAGCATCCCAGCGCGCTTTCCCTGGCTCAAGCTGCTCTGCACAGGTGTCAGGGTTCTCTGAACTTTCCTTGCCAGCAATCACCCTTTCTCTGGAATGCAGCAATTGCGACGACAACAGAAGAAGTTCCTCCGAAGAATGGTCCTCATAAAGCTCCGTCAGAAGCGATGGCAACCATTCATGCGCCATGGGCTGCTTCGACACTGTGCCTTTGCCTAGTGCAACAGGTATGCAACAGGGCTCTTCAAATTGTTGTCGCATTGATCACTCCATGGATTTTCAGCAGGGATTAATCGCCACGATTCACGACTATGGCCTGGGCAATCTTGATCTGACAGGCTTCCGTCAAAGGCTCAGGCAACGTCCTACCACCTTGCTGATTCCATGCCTCATGGAAGAGTTCAGCAGACCGGCCCTGGCACTGATTCGGGAGGTTCTTTCAGAACTGACCGGACTCAACGAATTGGTCATTGCCCTATCCGCCGATCACAGCGAGGACGTCTTCGCAGCGGAAGCATTTTTTGCAGACATGCCCTTCCCTGTCCGCGTGCACTGGACCAACGGTCCTGACGTTCACGAATTACTGGAATCCCTTCAGAGCCTGGGGCTCAATGTGACCGGACCTCCAGGCAAAGGATGGGCCGTTTGGCAGGGACTGGGAGTGGCCTGCAGAAATGCAGAAGTGGTTGGACTTTTTGACGCAGACATTCGCACCTTTTCCCCTGCCTATCCCGAACGCATGCTTCGTCCGCTGTTGGACGCCTCTCTTGGCGTGGCTTACGTCAAAGCGTTTTACAGCCGGCTCTCTCTTGAAACCCGTTCACTCCACGGAAGAGCCACTCGACTGTTTGTTGGACCTCTACTGACCAGTCTTGAACAGATCTTTGGGCCCATGCCCTACTTGAGATATTTGCAGTCCTACCGCTACCCGCTTGCCGGTGAGTTCGCCTTTACAAGGGACCTTGCCATGAACCTGCGCATCCCCTCCGATTGGGGTCTTGAAATCGGCCTGCTGACAGAGGTGTACCGCCACGTAGCCCCACGTCGAATCGCTCAAGTGGATCTTGGGGTGTTTGATCACAAGCACAAAACACTTGGCAATGCCCCCTCTGAAGGATTGCAACGCATGGCCGGTGAAATTTTCGCGACGGTGTTGCGTGGATTAATGGAGCACGAGGGTAGACAACTGTCTCAGGAACAGATTCCGACGTTGGAAGTGCTGTTCCGGCGCGTTGGCGAAGACAGAGTGCAGCAATTCGGCCTGGATTCGGAAATCAATCGACTTCCCTACAACCGACATAGCGAAGAACTCGCAGTGCAAAGCTTCGCAACGCTCCTGCGACCCAGAGTTGAAGACTTGATGGCAACTCCTGTTGCCCATCAACTCCCAAGCTGGTCCCGATTGCACAGCTGTACCAAAAGCCTGCAATCCTAGCTGGCAGAAGCTGGACTTAAGCGTGGAAAAAGCCAGGTTTCTTTAACAACTCGGAACTATCACCGCCCTCTGATCGCTTGTCCTCCAAGACGTCCCACTGCAGCAGCATGAACGAACGCCCAAATCTCTCTGCCTATGAAAACGAGGAGATAGCTCTGCAACTCCAACAAGCCCAGTAGGCATTGAAAGTTGAATTGCAAAAGTAAACGTGGGAAATTTGATCGCTGAAATCATCGTTTTAAGATTGGTTCGGTCAGACCACCCACCTTCAAAGACTTTCCTCAAACTCTGATGACCAGCTGAAATCCGACGATTGTCAATCCCCTTTAAGCC
>WTGE01000313.1:1260-8868 GCA_011525445.1 Synechococcus sp. CO36386bin_37 | reverse complement strand
ATTACTAGTAATGAAATACCGATCATTCCAAGATTTACGCAAATTTGGTTGTTTTTATCATTCCAGTCGCCTTCAAGCACAGGGCGTGATCAAGACCCGCGGCCGGCACCGGACAGTGTTTCGATGCGTCCATCGCGTCGTAATTTCATCTGCAATTTGAACCACCCCAACCCCACCGGAACAGCCGCACCCAAGGGGAGCAATGCCCAGAGAGGGCGAGAACTGGCACCCATCAGTGCAGCAGCAACTGCGAGTCCCCCCAGCAACACGGATTGTCCGATCGAATGCTGAGCCGTCACCATCCTGCGGAACTGCCGATCAGATTCGCCCATGCGGATCTGAATTTGAAGGTCCCCTTGTTCAAGCCGTTCAAGGCTTTCATCCAACCGACGGGGCAGACCGACGGCTCTTGAGCTCAAAGCTCCAACCTGACGACCAAACTCGTTCAACAGGTCGCTGGAGCCGGATCCACTGGAAGTCATGAGCGGCAGCAGATAAGGCTTGGCAATCGCTACAAGGCTAAAGCCGGGATCAAGGGTTTTGCCGACCCCTTCAAAAGTGGACAGCGCACGCATCACAAAAATCAGCTCCACTGGCAAGCGAAACGGCTGTCCGTACACCAGTTCGTAGAGATCACCCGATAGTTTTTCAATCACAGAGCTGCTGAACGGCGGCGTCAGCGCTTCCTTCAGCATCAGACGAACCAAGCGGCGTACAGGGCCCACATCAACACCAGTGGCAATCACACCTGCCGATTGCATCTCGTCGACCAGGGCCGCTGCATCCCTTGCAGCGGCCGCTCTCACCATTCCCCCAAGCCGCCGCCGCAAGCGCTCGGACAACTGCCCCATCATCCCGAAGTCGTAATAAATCAGGGCTCCATCAGCAGCAACGGCGAGATTCCCTGGGTGTGGATCGGCATGGAAAAAGCCATAGCGCACCAGTTGCTGCAGATAGCTGGCTGATCCGATCTCCGCCACCCTCGAAGGATCGATGCCGGCCTCCACAAGAGCCAATCGATCATTGATTTTGATTCCTGGAACATAGTCGAGGCACAACACTCGTCTGGTACTGAGCTCCCAGACCACCCCAGGGACTCGAATGTTGGGCTCATCGAGAAATTGCTGACGAAACCGAGCTGCATGCTGAGCCTCCAGGCGGAAATCCAGTTCCCGCAGCAGCACTCGCCTGCACTCCTGCGCCATCGCAACCCAGTCACGGCCGCGTCCCCATCGGGGATGACGCTGAAGCACAGCGGCCACCTGTTGCATCACTTCCAGATCCAATCGAAACACCCGCTCCAATCCAGGGCGCTGAATCTTGAGCACCACCTGACGACCACTGCGGAGGCTCGCCCGATGCACCTGGGCCAAAGACGCTGCCGCAATGGGCTGCTCGTCGAGATCGATGATTTCAGCGCAACGTGCATCCAGCTCTGCTTCAAGAACGGATTGAGCTCGATCAAAGGGAAAGGAAGGAACACGGTCCTGGAGAGCCGCCAGCTCGGTCACCCAACCCGCTGGCAAGACATCCGGCCGAGCAGACAGCAACTGACCAAGCTTGATGAACGCAGAGCCAAGCAGAAGAAGTTCCTGAGTCAGCCAGCGTGCGCGCAGCTGCTGTCGAGCTGCAAGCTTCTCTGGTGTTGGACCACCCCGATAAGTGAAGGGTCTTGCATCCCACCAGAGGAAAAACAACAGGGTCAATACAGCACGCCAGATCCGCAAAGCCCGAAAGGATCTCCGCAGCAGGAGCATCAAGCGCCTGAAGTGGATCACAATGCTTCCTCCATGCGATCACCGAGGTCAGCCACCTTGGTGCGCAGCTGATCGATCTTGGTTTGCAAACTCTCCTTCCCGTCCGAAACGTCAGACGAAGGATCCGCATCAACGCTTCGTGCCTCTCCCTCTCGCTCCAGCCTCTCCGCTTCCGCTTTCACTTCCTCCTGAAACAGATCCCATTCCTGGCGGGCTCGCTCGGGTGCATCCTGCAACAAGACGGCCAATCCGGCTGCGGCATCGGCCACTCCATGACCCATCCGAGCAATCACACGATGCAAAGCCGCTCTTAGCAGAGCATCTCGGGAGGTCATGGCTGTTCTTTTCAACCATTGAACTGTGACAGATTCAGTCCGCGATCAGCGGAGATGCATCAAGGAGCAGGGGGCGCAGCAACCGGAGCAACAAACAACTCAGGCTCGTCCAACGCGGGGGGCAGCACAACAGGGTCAACCACAACAGGGTCAACCACAGCGGACTCAACGATCACAGGCGCCTCAACCTCAAATCCCGGAGCGGCCTGATCCAGCACAGGGTCAGACTCGGGCACGGCCATGGGTTCACTCAAGCCCAATTCAGGGTCCACCAGCTGAAGATCAACTTCGGTTTCAAAGACCGTCTCCTCGTTCAGCGTTGGCAAGTCTTCAACGGGACGGGATGTATTCACCACAGCCTGCTGATTGCGCTGACGTACAAGGGATGCGGCAGCAATGCGCTCAGCCTGCTCTTTGGCTTTGCGTTGTTCCGCTTGCTTGGCAAGCTTGGCTTGTTCTAACGCGTTGGTTTCCTTTAATTCCTTCGCCTCTTTCAGTTCCTTTGCCGCAACATCGGCCGCAAGCGGCTTGTCATCGGCGTAGCGAACGCGTAAGCCTTCAAGACTTTCACCTGGGAACGAACGGGATGAAAAGGACTGCGGCTGTGATTGCTGTAAACCAGCTCGAGTCTGAATAACACGCTGAGTGATGCCATAGCCAAGCGCGAAGCAAGCCCCTACAACCAATGGATCAACCCAGAACAAAGAACGCGCTGGTCCTTTGGGCTTCGCTCCGAGGGACTCAGGCCGAGCAGGCATTTATCAATCTCCGAATAATCCATCCATCCTCGCAGCGCTGTCCAGACCTCAGAGGGTGGCGTCGCAGTCAAACACATCCTTTGTCTCCTGTTCACGACCTTATTTCGAACACCTACATGGCATTGGTACCTGGAACTATGGAATGGTTCATGTGATGTGGCCCATGCGTTTCAGAATTGTCCCAGTCGATACCAAGAATTGATCGACTACCTACAAGACAACTGCAGTCGCCAAGACGAACCACCTGTGCATCAGAACTCTGGTCACAAAGTTGCCTGGATCCTGCACAGATGATGACGGAGTCAGTGATAGGTGGGGTGGAATCGAATCGAATTGCTGAACTCCCGATCTCACAACATATTGACGTCTCCACCGCCAAGAGCCGACGGCATCAGATCCATGGGTCCTGAGAAACCGCTCTCAATATGACTTCTCAATCGTTATGGACAAGAAGTACTAAAGAACCACAACCTACAATCCCAGAAAGCCATTTGATTTGAATAATTACCTCTCACACAGCCTTCTGTATTTGCAGGTTGTTATCGCCTTACAGAGTTGGAAGCCGTTTGTTGCTGCTCACTGAACAGGGCCCCAAAGAATAGACATTTGACGCTGTAGATACTGACTTACTTGTCCGCCTTGCGCTTGAATGGAACCAGCGCGGAGCATGCCACCAAGCAACTCAGCTTCAATGGTAAAGTTAGAAATAAAATTACTTTTAATATGCATCAGCGCTATATCATCGACAACATATTAAGCGGTGAGGAGTTGATGTGGATCTACCACCGGCTTATTGAAACACCCACCTGGTACCTCTCACGTACATCGTCTGGAACAGGAAGAAATTTATTGCCCTTTATGGGTTTTCCAGGTCTCAATATCGAAAACGAAGGCGTTATTGACAACGAGTTTCTGTCTGGCTATTTCAGGTCGATCATATTTAGAGTTAGGCATCGCTTAAAAAGAGAGTTCAGCATACAAATCCCAGAGGAAGTCCTGCGCATCCACGTTGGCGCGAAATCCTCTTTTTCAAAAACAAAATTTCATACCGACTCAGACGAAACAGACCATTGGACCATCCTTGGATTCCTTAATCCTGTCTGGAATGCAAAAGACGGAGGAGAATTCTACCTTGCCGATGAAATGATTGAATACAAGGCTGGAAGATTTATTATTTTTCCCTCTATGATCAAACATAATGGAGGATATGTTGTCAATGAAACGCTTTCGTATTGGCGTGTTGCAATCAACATCATTCTTGGCTCATCCAATCCAAACAGACTTACCACCAAAGAATGAAAACTACCGAAAATGATCCGCCATCAAGTTGTGTAATCGGCGTTGATACGTACATATTGATCGGACAAATCACACCCCCATGCCATGCCCTGATTGTCACCTTCCCCAAGAGAAAGCAGAATTTCCACAGTGTCTTCAAGGAGATAACGACCACACGCGCGTTCGCTGAGGTAGGCGGATGCTGCAGCGCGATCAAACGGCAACGGCTGACCAGCGGACATTAATTGATACGGACCGATCCAAAGAGCCACTGAGTCAGCATCGAAATCCACCCCAGCACGACCAGCTGCCGCGACGATTCGCCCCCAATTGGGATCTCGTCCATGCACAGCAGTTTTAACCAAAGATGATCCACAAACAGCGCGCGCAATCTGTCGCGCCTCTCTCTCTGAGTTCGTGCCCACAACTTTCACTTCAATCAGACATGTGGCACCCTCCCCATCACGGGCGATCGAGCGTGCTAGGTGCTGGGCGACGAATGTCACCCCTTCCTCCAGAGCCCCAAGTTGTTCCTTTGGGAGCGGATCCCCGGCAGAAAACCCTAAAAAGGTGTCGTTCGTGCTGGTATCACCGTCCACAGTGATGGCATTGAAGGAACGATCAACCGCTCTCTGCACCATTTCTTGCCAGCGATCGAACGGCACCGCTGCATCACAGGTGAGATAGCCGAGCATCGTGGCCATGTTGGGGTGGATCATCCCGGAGCCCTTGGCCATTCCGCCAATGCGGACTTTGCGCCCGCCCAGGTCTGCTTCCACAGCAATCTGCTTCGCCACAAGATCCGTGGTGAGAATCGCCTCAGCTGCAGCGGATCCACCATCAGATGACAACGCAGCCACAAGCGGACCGACGGCTTGAAGGAGAGGGTCCATCGCAATCGGCACACCGATCACTCCGGTGGAACACACCAGAATTTGCTCTTGAGAGAGTGCAAGACAGTCCGCCACGGCTTGTGTGATCCTGAGACTGTCAACCAGACCCCGCTCCCCGGTGCAAGCATTGGCCTGACCTGAATTCGTGACCACCCCATAAACGCGACCGGATGCAATTCGCAGACGCTCAGCACAGAGATCCACACAGGCAGCACGGACAACGGACGTTGTGAAGGTGCCAGCACAAACTGCATTCTCGGGAGCCAGCAGCAAGGACAGATCCGGCTTGCCAGAGTTCTTCAAACCTGCTGTAACTCCTGCAGCCTGAAAACCTGCGGGAGCGGTGACCCCTCCATTCACGGGAATCCAAACGGAGGAAGGCCGGCTGGCAGCGATAACCACAGGTCAACGCGAAAGACTGAAGGCATCCTGCCGTTCCGCCACGCATCACCGTCGCCGGATCAGCGTGAACGCACGAATCGCTCTTGTCAAAAGCAGCAGCAAGCTCGTTCTCTCAAAAGAAGAAACTTGATGGAAACCCCCTCCGTTCTCATAATCATCCGACTTGCACGAAAGGGTCCTAACCCGACACAAGCTTTGCATTTTTAGAGTTGTCACGAAGAACTTAAGCCGTCTTTTTAATCAGGAAATACAAATCAATTCACTGAGATTCTCAAAAAATCGCAAGGAATCCGCTCAACAAAGTTTTCCAGATAAACCCAAGGGGCCAACAAAATTTTTACGAAGTCATAGCGCTGGAACAAAAAGCCGCAGCCCATGAGATTTTGCTAAAGAATCCATGAAATTTTAATGGGATTCTCATGAGAAAAACTTAATATCCCGTGAGTTATTCATTAAAATTTAGTTATTCTTGAAAGATCAGTTTCAATTCCTATGAATTTGCTGAAGATAGGACTGATCTTCGTGTTTGCCATGAGTGGCTTGGCCACAACATCCAAAGCAGCACCGTTTAACCAGGCCACCGTTCGTCGCATTATCGATGGTCGTGAAGTGTTCATCGACCGTCGGCCAGCAACGGTCAATGAAAGTGCCGATCGTGGACAGGAAATCAGCACTGGCAACAGTCGTGCAGAGCTATTGTTTGACCGTCACGCCCTTGGATTTCTAGGCACACAAAGTTTGATTCGCCTGGGGGAGGATTGCCTTCGAATCAACCGTGGTCAAGTTTTAGTTAATGGACCACAGAACAGTTGTATCGGGTCCAAAGTCTTAGGAATCCGCGGGACAACTTATTGGCTGAGTGTTCGTGAAAACGGCAATTATGAACTCGCAATACTCAGCGGGAATGCAATCATCGGAAACGAAAGGAAATTAAACCATCCAATAGCAAAGCGTAAAGCAACTGATATCCTTACAATGTATCCCAGAATTAATCCCGAACTTGGGGTAGGAGTCAGTGGTTGGGGTAGCAATGCATCGGAACAGTCTCTTGGAGCAGCAGCAGGAGCTGTTCTTGCTGACGCATCATTTTTCCTTCCACTTCGTCAAGTCAACGGAAGCAATCTGCTCTACTCCTACACAACAGCCAACGGAAATTTCGACGGTATTGCGGGCGCTAGCAGCGAACTTGGATATAAGTGGTTGAATCCTACTGATCGAAGTATTTACTCCTTATTGATAGGCTACGACGGCTGGAGCGATGGAGATTGTTTCCACTCCCAACTTGCCATTGGTGGGCTATGGGAAGTGAATCGGTGGAAATTCGGTGCATCAGGGGGTATCCCTGTGGACGAATGTAACAACAATCTAGGTTATGCGATTGGGGAACTAGGAGTTCCTGTTGCTGATCTTGGAGAGCAATCAGTTACCCTTTCTTTCGCACCATATCTTATTCATGGAATTGGAAACTCCTACGGTGGCGGCCGCATCGGTCTCAATGTACCAATTAGCAATCAACTAACAGTCTCAGCCTATGGACAATATGACGACCTGTTAAATACTGTCATTGGTGGTCAAGTGAGTTATCGGTTTACTCCCAACGGAGCCTTAGTCAATGATCCCAATATTAATCAACAATCTCCGTCACCACCCACATCTTTCCAAGCACGACGCCTCAACCAAGGCAATCAAAATATTAACAAGCTCTCAAATGGCAATTTTAACGCCAATCAATTGATCGCCGAAACCTCATCAACAATCCAATCCCTTCACATTAACAACAGACGACTTGCACAAAGCCAGAATTCCATCTCATTTCAGGCTGGAGAAATCGCCACGTTTGACAGTGATGGGAACTTGATCAACAGTCGTCAAATGTCATCGCAAGAATTTTCAAATGTGATTATGGAGACCATGCGTGGTCAAAATCTTCTTCCTGAAAGTAACATCATCAAACTGACTTATCATAAGCTCTACGGGAAACCCGATCGTAATCTCCTAGCAATCCTCGGTTCTGATGGGCGGTTCGCAACACGGACTCCCTTCCCTCGGCTCCGTGGAGCGAATAACCTTATTGTGCCAAGCAACAAACTCAACAACAATGATCAGAAACCTACTGAAAAAGAAATAAGCAGCAAAAGCAAAAAGAATCAAAAAGTTGATGATATAAATTCCAACGAAGACAATC
>WTGE01000313.1:0-1160 GCA_011525445.1 Synechococcus sp. CO36386bin_37 | reverse complement strand
AGCAAAAGCAAAAAGAATCAAAAAGTTGATGATATAAATTCCAACGAAGACAATCAACAAAGACAACGTGATCTCAACAAGGCGAGCACTCAGGAAGACAATCCTCCACCTAATAATCCAGCTGATACAACCATCATTGGCACAATAGAACGCTTAGAACCTGTTCCTTCAACAGAACCCACCCCTGCAAATCTGAGGCCATTAACACCAACCCGGCCCTCAAGGCCAATGGATCCCACTCTCCCAGGAGGATTAATGTGACATCTTCCCTGCCAACAATGAAAAATAACTACAAATACGGCATGAATATTCAAAACCGTTGAGTTATTCGCGATAAAGCAACGGGCGAGCAGATTACCATTCTTAAATACAAACAATATCAGGCCAAAGCAATCAGCGACTATTTATTATTCAGCGTCACACTCAAATCACCTTCTTCATAATATTCCAGCAAAAGCCTAATCAACGCTTCCCTTGTAAACCCTGAATCTTTTCAGGAACCATTAAAGTTCAACTTTGCCGCATGAAGACTCGTTCTTGAACTAAATAGACGTGAGCAAGTCTTTATGCCATCAGAAAAACACTGATGCAAGCAAGGCAACAAAACAAAAGTGAATTGCAGATGAATCTAAAGAGAGTTTCTTGAAGATCCATCATCAAAGATACTCACTTGCTCCTGGAAAGCTGTGATCAAGCTCACAGTGCAATGATCTTTCGATCATCACATGGAAAAAAGTCTCGAGACATAGTGAATTCATCCTCAAAAGGATCAAAACACCTTTTACTCCATCTCAGTACTTCACCAGCCATGTCTTGTTCTTCCTCATTGATCTTCAACTTGACACTTGGATCCACCCTCATGATTTTTACCAACGTCCCCTGCTCAGTAGCCATGACCATGGCTTATGACTGCTTCGACCGCACAACAGGTGAATTATCCGCACAAAGCATGCTGGATATCAGCAGTGTCACGATGCAATGTGTCAAGAATATAAAACAAGAAAATTATCTCGCAGAATATCATTCACCAGAAAGTACAGAGGCAGACAGCGATCTGGTTTTCAGCGAAGGAGAAGATGAAGACGAAGAATTCTACGAAGATGAATCAAGTTCAGATTACGACGAAGATTTTGCAGAGGATGAGAACAATGGATCAACTG